>PWQI01000426.1 GCA_003556805.1 Trueperaceae bacterium
GCGCGCCGATGCGCCGCTCCAGGCGGCCGAGGTGGCTGTGCACCACCCCCGCCAGCTTGCCGTTGCCATCGCGCCGGGCCAGCCTCATGGCTTCGCCCAAGGTCTCCCGCGCGCGCCGCTCGTCGCCGGCGCGACAGGCGAGCGCACCCACATCGCACAGGAGGAAGATGCGCGTGAGCGTGTGCTCCTCCCCCACGGCCGACGCCAGACCCTCCTCGAACCGTGCCATCGCCTCGTCGTGCCGCCCACGGTGCACGAGATGTGCCCCGGTCGCTCGCAGCGACCGCACGCGCGCGTCGGGCGCGTCGTGCCGGAGGACGATACGAGCGGACCGCTCCTCGTGCTCGAGGGCGAGCGCCACCTCGCCCTGCGACATCAGGACGATGGCGTAGGCGTTCAGCAGCAGCGCCAACGCCACGCTCTCCTCCTGGAAGTCGAGCGCCAGGACTCGCTCGAGCCGAGCTCGTCCCTCGCGGAGCCGGCCGTGCCACGCCCAGAACCACGTGAGTGAGGAGACGATCCGAGCCGCTGCGTCGGCGTCACCGGCTATGGCCGCGGCGTCGATCGCCGCCAGCAGGTTCGGGTACTCCTCGGCCATGCGCTCGCCGATGCGCGGATCCGCATGGCGCTCGAAGCGTTCGCCCATGATGCGGGCCCACACCTCGAAGTGCTCACGATGACGCCGTTCCACGTCGAGCGCGCGCTCGGGGCGCTCCTTGAGCTTCTCGCGCGTGAACTGCTCCACGAGGGGGTGCGCCGAGTACCGGCCGTCGTGGGAGAGACGAAGCAGGCTCTTGTCGACGAGGGCCGCGAGCGTCGGCAAGGTGGCGCCCACGACCTCCGACGCGGCCTCGCGCCGAAAGCCGCCGTGGAACACACCGAGAGACGCGAGCGTCTCGGCCTCCACCGGTTCGAGTCTGGTCCAGGAGCCCGCGAACGCCGCACGGACGCTGCCGTGCCGAGGGTCGCCGCCGCGTGGGGCACGGCCGAGGAGTTCGAGGCTTCCCGTCAGCTCCCGGGCGAGCTCGCGCACGGGGATCGATCGCACGGCGGCGGCCGCGAGTTCGATCCCGAGCGGCAGTCCCTCCACGAGCCGGCAGATGCGCACCACGTCCAGGAGGGTGTCGCCCTGCGCTCGGAAGTCCGGATCGACCCGCAACGCCCCGTCGACGAACATCTCGACGGCGTCCGTCGCACGCGCGGCCGCGCTCGTCGACCCTTCCGCGGGGTGATCGAGGCCCGCGACCCGCACGAGCCACTCCTCGGCGAACCCCAGCCGCTCACGAGAGGTCACCATGAGGTCGACGCCGGGAGACGCCTCGAGCGCGTGGATCAGGAGCGGCGCCGCGGCGAGCGCGCCATCGAGATCGTCGAGCACCAACAGCGCCTGGCGCGGGGCGAGCAGCTCCGCGAGTCTCGCCTCGGCCTCGGCGTCGCCCGCAAGCCGCACGCCGAGGCCCCCCGCGATGGCGACGGCGACGTCGAGGGCCGTGCTCGCCGAGGCGAGCGACACGAAGTGTGCGCCGTCGCGGTAGCGCTCTTCGACGTCCGCCGTCACCTGGAGCGCGAGGCGCGTCTTGCCGACGCCTCCGGGGCCGGTCAGGGTCAGGAGCCGGCAATCTGGACGCGCGAGGCGCGCCGCAACCTCGCCGCGCTCGCGCACACGCCCCACGAAGCGCGTCAGCGCTACCGGCAGGGGCGCGGGGGACCAGCCGCCGGCCGTTGGTGTGGCCACGCGCCCCGACGTCGTGGCCGGTGGTTCGACCGTCGTGGCGTCGCGCACCAGGCGCTCGACGTCCAGCGACGGCGCCACACCGAGTTCGGCGACGCGCTCCTCGAACGCGCGACCGAGCCGGAGCCCACGCTCGACCTGGCCGGCCGAGGCGAGTGCCGCGACGGCGAGGCGAATCACCTCCTCGTCGTACGGGTCGTCGCCTAAGAGGCGCTCGAGGAGCGCGACGGCGGCGTCGACCTCGCCGCACCCGACGAGCTCGTCGGCGCGTGCCATCGCGGAGCGTCGGAAGGCGCCTTGTAACCGCGCGCGCTCCCCCTCCACCCAGCCGCCGAAGTCACCGACGCCATCGAACGAAGCCCCGGCGAGCAGGTAACCGCGGTAGGAGTCGACGGCCGTCTCCCACGCCTGCTCCGCGACGGCGCGTCTGAAGCGCGGCACGTCGCAGTCCACGTCCCAACCGACGCGCTCGCGGTCGCTCTCGACTGCGGCGGCGTACGGAAGGCGTCGGACGCGAGCGAGAAGACTCCGGAGGTTCGTGCGGGCGCGGGTCGTCGTCACGTCCGTCCAGAAGAGCGTGGCGAGCTCGTCACGATCGACGGCCCCATCCGCGCAGGCGAGGTACGCGAGGAGCCCGAGGCGGCGATCGACCTGCGGCCGACGACCTCGCGTCGCGTCGAGGATGCGCGCTTCCCCGAGGAGGTGAACCTGAACGGACACGTCCGCCAGAGTACGCCGCGACGGACCGTGCACCACGGCGCCGCGTGACGTGCGCATCACGCTCGCGTCGCGGGCGCGTCGCGGCCCCTGCCTAGGCTGGCCTCATCGCCATCCAAGGAGGATTCACGATGCACCATCGACCCATCCACCGCACGATCCTGACCCTCGCCGCCGCGGCGCTCATCGGCGCGGCGCAGGCACAGATGCCTCCCGTCCTCGAGATCGAGGCGCACGATCACCACTTCGAGCTCTCGCGCGAGAGTATCCCTTCCGGCTGGACCACGATTCGTTTCTCGAACCCCTCGCCCGCGGTGCATTTCGCCGTGCTCGAGCGGATGCCCGAAGGGCGCACCATCGACGACGCCCGCCGCGACGTCGTGCCGGTCTTCGCCGAAGCGTGGGAGCTCATCATGGAGGGTCGCGTCGACGACGGCTTCGCAGCCCTCGGCAACCTGCCGGCGTGGTACGCGGACGTCACCTTCTATGGTGGTCCCGGCATGACGGCGGCCGGGGCGACGTCGGAGGTGACGCTGAACCTCGAGCCCGGCTACTACCTGATCGAGTGCTACGTGAAGACCGAGGACGGCATCTTCCACACCGAACTCGGCATGCTCGACGTGCTGGTGGTGACGGACGAGGCCAACGCCGCCGCGGAGCCCACCGCCGACATCATGATCGCCATCGACGATCCTTCGCCCGACGACGGCACCAATCCCGAGAGCGGCATCACGATCGACGGTGCCTTCGTCGCCGGGCCGCTGACGATCGGCGTCCGCTTCGATGCCGAGGCGCCGCCCCTGCTCGCCAACGACCTCCACATCGCCCGCCTCGACGAGGGCGTGCGGGTCGACACGGTCACCGCCTGGATGGACTGGGTCCAACTCGAGGGCCTGCGCGAGCCGGCGCCGGCCCACTTCGTGACCGGCACGCAGGAGATGCCGCAGGGACACATCGCCTATCTGAACGTCGACCTGAAGCCCGGTCGCTACCTGCTCATCTCCGAGCGTTCTGCGGCCACGCCACTGCACCGGGTCGTCACGGTCGAATGACACGGACGCAGGAGAGCCAGACGATGAGCACGACCGCCCGGCTCGACCTCGACGAACTCGCCAGCTCCATCGCAGGATCGCTCGTCCGAGCGAGCGATCCCGACTACGACGCCGCCAGGGCACTCTGGAACGGGATGATCGATCGCCGGCCCGCCGTCATCGTCCGCTGCGCGGGGGCCGAGGACGTGCGGACGGCCCTCGCCTTCGCGCGCCGGCACGACCTCCCCGTCGCCGTGCGCGGAGGCGGGCACAACGTCGCCGGCCGCTCGATGAACGACGGTGGGTTGGTGCTCGACCTCTCACGCATGCGCGAGGTCAGGGTCGACGCCGAAGCGCGCCTGGCTCGTGTCGAGGCCGGTGCCACCATCGGCGACCTCGATCGCGCCACGCAAGCCCATGGCCTGGCTACCACGGGCGGGGTCCACTCCGGCACAGGCGTCGCCGGTCTCACGCTCGGCGGCGGGATCGGGTATCTCGCCCGTGCCTACGGCCTCACCGTCGACAACCTCGTCGCCGTGGACGCGGTGCTCGCCGACGGAAGCCGCGTGCGCGCGGACGCCGATACGAACCCCGACCTGTTCTGGGCGGTGCGCGGCGGCGGCGGAGCGATCGGGATCGTCACCGCGTTCACCTTCGCGCTGCATCCGGTCGGTCCGGACGTGGCCGTGGTGCAAGCCTTCTACCGCGTCGAGGACGCGCCGTCCGTGCTGCGCGGCTACCGCGACGCGATGGCGGACGCCGTCGACGAAGTGGGATGCTACGCGCTCTTCGTTCACGTCCCGCCGATCGAGCCGTTCCCGAGCGACCTCCACGGCACGGTCGCGCTCGCGCTCGTCGGCTGCTACGCCGGAGACCCCGCCGTCGGCGTGCCCGCCCTGGAGCGCTTCACGACCATGGCCGAACCCATCCTCGCCTCCGTGAGCGCCACGCCCTACGTCGACCTCCAGTGCGCGTTCGACGCCGGCACCCCCGACGGTGGCCGCTACTACTACAAGGCGGAGTTCCTGCCGGGTCTTCCCGACGCCGCCATCGACGTGCTCGTCGAGCGGGTGCGCACGGTGCCAGGAACGTACACGATCATCGGCATCGAGCCGCTCGGGGGCGCGATCGCGCGCGTGCCGCGCTCGGGCACCCCCTTCCCCCATCGCGACGCCGCCTTCAACCTGGGCATCTGGGCGGGTTGGCAGGACCCGGCGGCGGATGCATCGACGATCGCCTGGGCCCGGGACCTCCACGCCGTCATGGCACCGTTCGGCACTGGCGGCGTCTACGCGAACTACCTCGATGCCGACGACGCCGGGCGAGCCGACGCAGCCTTCGGGCCGAACGTAGAGCGGCTCCGCTCGATCGAACTCCGATTCGACCCAGACGGGGTCTTCCGCGCCGGCCGCCGCACCTCTTGAGGGGCGGCGCTCCGGGTGCACACGCCGACCTCGCGAAGCGTGCACTCCGTTCGACGGGCGGGTCCTCGAGCACCGACGTCATGTTGGAGACTCGATCCGCGAGCTTCACGAGTTCGACGTCGTCCGGCAGGTAGGTGCGCCACCCACTCCGTCTGCCGCCGTTTCCGCCGGCCACTGGCGTGGCGGCGAAGCCCCCGGATCCGTCAGTCCGTTGCCGATGTCGGTGGCTCGGTCGCCGAACGCAGCGCTGAGATCGTCATCCGGCCTGAGCGGCAGCAGCAATCGACGCGCGCTCACGGGCTCGAGATGCCGTAGATCGTGCGTGGTGCGGAGCCCAGCGTTCCACCACGGCGTGCGTCGCGGGATCCAGAGCCCAAGACCTGGCCCGGCGGTTCCTCGAACGTCGCCTCGTACACCTCGACCTTCTGGAGTCGATGCAACCGTCTGAACGCCAGCCGACGAACCCGTGCCTCGTCGCCCAGCTCAGGTGCCGCTGGCACCGACACGGCACGAGTGCGCCTGTACACATGTGTGCGACGTGGCCGTCTGGCCAAGGGCGCGGCCCGGTCGAGGCACCTCCCTCCCACGGCCAGTGACCGCAAC
>PWQI01000072.1 GCA_003556805.1 Trueperaceae bacterium
AGGAGTCGGATCCGCTCTGGAATGCGGTCGGCCACACCCGTCACGACCATGCCTCCGTAGCTCTGGCCGCACAGGACGACGTCTTCGAGCTGCTCGAACTCGATGACGGCGACGACGTCGTCGATGTGATCCGAGAGGGTGACGTCGGACGCGCGGATGCGTTCGCGCTCACCGAGACCCGTCAGCGTGGGGGGGAAGACCTGGTGGCCGCGGCTTCTGAGTGCGTTGGCGACGGGAGTCCACTCCCAGCCGCCGCCCCATGCTCCGTGTACGAGTACGAACGTTGCCATGTGCTCGGACCTCCTTCGGGGTCGAGGGCGTCGACCGCATAGATAGCACGGTCGTGCTAAGTATGATGGCACGACCGTGCTATCTTGTCAACATGGGAGCCGAGACCGAGACCACCGATCTGCCACGCCGCCGCTCGGACGGTGCGGCGACCCACGCCGCGATCCTCGACGCAGCTATGCGCCTGGCGTCCATCTAGGGCCTCGGCAGCCTCACCATCGGACGGCTCGCCCGCGAACTCGGCATCAGCAAGAGCGGTGTGTTCGCGCACTTCGCATCGAAGGTCGCGCTGCAGCGGGAGACGATCGACGCGGCCCGGGACGTGTTCGAGCGCGAGGTGGTGCGGCCAGCCCTGGCGGCTCCCGAAGGGCTCGGCCACGTCGAGGCCTTCTGCGAGGCGTACCTCTCCTACGTGGAGCGCGGCGTGTTCCCGGGCGGCTGCTTCTTCGCACACGCGCTCGCCGAGTTCGACGCGCAAGACGGTCCGATCCATGCCGAGGTGGTGGCCGACCAACGTGCGTGGAGCCAGGTCATCGGGCGCCAGATCGAGATCGCCAAGCGGTCGGGCGAGATCGCCCCTGACGTGGATGGAGAGCAGCTCGCGTTCGAGCTCCTCGCGGCGCTCGAGCTCGCCAACTACCTGTCGACGCTCGCACGCGACCCGAGCATCGTCGAGCGGGGCAGGCGTTCGGTGCGGGCCACGCTCGAACGAGCGCGGAAGAACGCCGGGACCGGTGGCGTGGTGCACGTGCTCGAGCGGTAGGCGTACGCTGACGCGACACCGCTCGCACGGGGGAGGGAGCGCTATGGCAGCGACACGTGAGGTGGAGGCCGAACGGCAAGAGGAACTGCTCGCGCTGCTGGAGGCGCGCTTCGATGCGCACATGGAGCGCCACGAGGGCATGCGTTGGGCCGACGTGCGTGCACGGCTCGAGGCGAACCCGGACGCGGTCTGGTCGCTCGACCGGATGGAGGCGACTGGCGGCGAGCCGGACGTCGTCGGCCTCGACCAAGCGACGGGTGCCGTGCACTTCGTCGACTGCTCGCAGCAGAGCCCGAAGGGTCGGCGGAGCGTCTGCTACGACCGCATCGCGCGTGAGGCGCGGAAGAAGTTCCCGCCCGAGGCCGACGCCGTCAGCATGGCGGAGGAGATGGGGGTCGAGCTGCTGGACGAGGAGGGGTACCGAGCGCTGCAGGGCCTGGGCGCGTTCGACACGACCACCTCGAGCTGGATCGCCACGCCGAGCGCCATCCGCGACCTCGGCGGCGCGCTCTTCTGCGATCGCCGCTACGACACGGTGTTCGTGTATCACAACGGTGCGGACTCGTACTACGGCGCGCGCGGGTTCCGCGGGTCGCTCTGGGTCTGATCGGCGGAGCGCCGAGCGCTCAGGCGGACGGCTCGAGGTCGAGGATCGTGAGCTCGGCGGGGCAGTTGATCCGCACCGGGATGCTCGTCACGCCCAGGCCGCGCGACACATAGCCGCGCGCCGGGCCCTCGACCCAACCCGCCAAGAAGCGGTCGCCGTAGCGTGAGGACGTGTAGAGCGCGCCGACGCCCGGGAGCACCACCTGGCCACCGTGGGTGTGGCCGGAGAGCGTCAGAGCGACGTCGATCGGTACGTCTGGGAGCACGTCGGGGTTGTGCGAGACCAGCACGGTCGCGCGCTCCGAGCCCCGTTCCCGGAGCGTGGCGCCGAGGTCGGGCCGGCCGTTGCGGTAGTCGTCGAGGCCGGCGACGTGCAGGTCGCCGCGCACGGTGACGCCGCGGTTCACGAGGACCTCGACACCAGCACCGCGCAGCAGCGCGGCGAAGGGCCCGACGCCCCGGAAGCGACCGTGATCGTGGTTGCCCGCGACCGCCAGCACGCCGAGCGGCGCGCGCAGACGGGTGAGCTCCGCCATGAGTTCATCGACGGGGTCGACGCCCGGCGTCTGGTCGACGAGATCGCCGCCCAAGAGGATGAGGTCGGCCGCCTCCTCGAGGGCGGCCTCGACCCACGCCCGCACCGACGCCGTGCGGACGTGATGCCCGTGGTGGAGGTCGGTCAGCAGCGCGACGCGCAGCGGCGACCGCAGGCCCGGGAGCACGGCACGCTCGCGCACCACATCGAAGGAGTAGGTGCCCGAGACCTGGGCTCCGACCGACCCCGCCGCGGCAGCGACGGCAACAGCGGTGGTGCGGCGGAGGAAGGCCCTGCGGTCCATGCCTCGAAGCGTAACAACCGCTCGTGAGACGCGAAGCGGCCTACGCCACGACCGCTCGTGCGTGAACGCTCGGCGGCAGGTGGATCGCAGCTGCGACCGCAGCGCCGCGCCGGCCAACCCTCAGCGCCCGAGGGTCGCCACCATCTCGAGACGAACCCCTGGACCCAGGTCGGCGACGCCGATGGTCGCGCGCGCGGGCAGGTGGGCCGGGTCGAAGAACGCCTTCCACGCGCGGTTCATGGCCGGCTTCTCGGCCATGTCGGTCACGAAGATGGTGGCTGCGAGGACCGCGCTGCGGTCGAGGCCGTGGGCCGCGGCGCTCTCTTCGAGCTGGCGCAGCACGTCACGCATCTGCCCCTCCATGTCGGCCTCGAGGTCGTCGGCGACGATGCCGGCCAGGTAGATGGTGTCGCCGTGCGCCACCGCGAGGTGCATCAGCCCTGCGTACGGGTCGGATCGTTCGATGGGTGCCATGGGCGCCTCCTCGACGTACCGTATCGCTCCGCGGAGCGCACGGCGACGCCCTAGGATGGAGCGAGAAGGCCCCGACCGTGACCCAGACGCCACCGAGCACGCCTGCAGTACGCCTGATCCTCTACGTTCGCGACCAGGAACGCTCGCGCGTGTTCTACGAGGCGGCGCTCGCCGCCTACACCAAGGCCGGCTTCGCCCCGTACCGAGACTTCGTCGAGAACGGCGAACCGTACCGCTACCTCACGCGCACGCTGACGTAGGCGACAGGTAGTGCGGTGCATCGGGCGCACCGGCACGAGGGCGTGCCGGAGCTCAGCCCCCTCGCCGTCCTGGTCCGCTGCCCGCCGTTCGCCCGCGCCGACGACCCGAGCCCGTGTCACTCAGCGCCGCCGGTCTCGATCTTCAGGTCGTGGCCGCAGTGCTTGCAGTGGATCGCGTCGATCTCGTGGCGCGTGAGGCCGCACTGCGGGCAGGTGTGGTGCACCTTGGTGGGGAGGAAGATCGCCCGCGCGAGCCGGATGAAGAGCGCGACGCCGACCAGCATCATCAGGACGGCGAGGAGTTTGCCGCCGGGCGTCGTCATCGTGACGTCGCCGTAGCCGGTGGTCGTCAGCGTAGCGACCGTGAAGTAGAGCGCGTCGAGGTAGCCCGCGTGGCCTGTGGCGCGGTCGAACTGGAGCACGAACACCACGGAGGTCGACACGAAGACGAACACGAGCAGGTTCACGCCGGCGACGACGGCCTCCTCGTGCTTGCGGAAGAGCGCCGTGTCGCGGCGCAGGTCCTTGAGCACGCGGTACGAGTTGATCAGGCGCGTCGCGCGCAGCACCTTGAGGAACGCCAGGTTCGTGCCGATGAGTGGTCCGAGTATCAGCGACGCGATCACCACCAGGTCGGCGAGCGTGTAGGGCTGGCGCAGGACCTTCAAGCGGTCGGGGGCGATCCAGAGCCGGGCGGCGACGTCGGTGGCGATGAGCAGACCGATGACGGCTTCGGCGATCAGGATGGCCGTCGTGGGGGCCAGTGGTGCGGTGGCGATGAAGAAGACGATCGTGACCGCGTCGAACGCGATGAGACCGTAGCGGAACCGCGCCGCTCGCCGGCTCCGTCCGCTGTAGAGCTTCGCGAGGGCGTCCTTCACGTGGCACCTTCCGGTTCCGTTCGGCGACGCCCGTGGCGGTTCACGCGCGTGAGGGCCGCACGACCTGGCCGGTCCGCCGGTAGTGTTCGAAGACCACCACGTGCCGCTCGACCGCATCGGCGAACACGCGTGGCTCGTTGTGTGCGATCCAGTTGAGCGTCCACAGCAGGCGCCCGAGTTGGAACGGTTCGATGGCGGCGTCGGGCCAGGCCAGGTGCGCCTCGTACCCCTGCCGGAACGCGGTCAGCAGCGTCGCGTAGCGCTCCTCGTCGGTGTGCTCGAGCAGGTCGAGCATCGCCATGGCGATGTCGTGCGCTCGGAAACCCCACACCGTGTCCTCGAAGTCGAACGGCTGCAACGAGCCGCGGTGGAGCTTGACGTTGTCGTGCCACAGGTCGCAGTGGATGACGCGCAAGTCGCGCCGGTCGACCGCGGCGTACGCCGCCTCCACCAGCCGCTCCGTGTCGTCGAGCGATGCCCGCCACGCGCTGGGCAGGGCGTCCACGGCCGCCGGCGTGGCACCGTCGCGGGCGGTGAGATGGTTCTCCTCGCCGCGCGACAGCCAGTGCTCGAACCGCCGCTGCGTGAAGCCCGCCGGAGGCGTCCAGGTGCCGCCGTGGTGTTGGAGCTCTGCGAACAGGGCGCCGTGCCGCGCGAGGTTCGTCGGGTTCAGGTGGTGCCCGAGCAGCCGGCCGGGCAGCCAGGTCATGAGCAGCACGTTGCAGGTCCCGGGCACGCCCGGCACCGAGAGGGGCAGCACCTTCGTGCCGGACCTCGTCGGTACGATCCGCGGCACGCGCACGGACGTGTCGCGTGCCAATGCGTCGAGCCAGGCGACCTCGGCCAGGTGGTCGTCGAGCGTGCGCCAGCCGGGGACTGCGAGCCGCAGGACGAAGCGCTCGCCGGAAGCGGTGCTCACCCGGTACAGCACGTTGGTGGCGAAGGCGTGGAAGGTGAGCGTGGGCCGCGCGAGGTCGTAGTGCCGCAGCGCGGCCTGGGCCAGCGCGCGCAGGCGACGGAGCTGGCCCGCGTCGCTCAGCGCTTCGAACGGCCTCACGATGTTCCGGCGGGCGGGACGGCGTCGTCGTGCGAGTCGATGGCGTGTACGCGCGACATCGTCACCAGCGTACGTCGTCGCGCGGAAGCGGGTCGCGGCCGTCGCGCTGACCGTGCCGGTGCTGGTGGTCGTCCACCGGGCGGGCCGCGTTGGAGCGTGACGCCAGGCTCGCCTATGCCGCTGTTGTGGGCGCGCCTTCGCGCTATGTCGCGCTCGCCGTCGTGCGGTCCGGTACCGTGACGTCGCGCAAGAACGCGAGGAGGACGGCGTTGAACGCTTCGGGGTTGTCCATGTTGGCGTTGTGGCCCGCGTCCGGCACTTCGGCG
>PWQI01000447.1 GCA_003556805.1 Trueperaceae bacterium
CGGGACACGCCGTCGTCGTTGACCTGCCCGTCCCCACCCCAGGCCCCGGAGACGTGCTGATCGAGGTCGCCCGCGCCGGCATCTGCGGCACCGACCTGCCCATCCTGGACGGAGACTACGAGCTCGCCCGCTTCCCGATGACGCCAGGCCACGAGTTCGCCGGCGTGCCCTCGGTCCTCGAAGGAGCCGTGGAACACGCTCGCCCGGGCGGCACCGTCTGGGTCTTCGGCGCCGCACCCGGCGAGGCCATGGCGCGCATCTCCCCCTACGCGCTGTTCCGGCGCGACCTGGCGCTCATGGGCACCTTCGCCGTCAACCAGACGGTCCCGCAAGCGGTAGCGCTGATCCAGGGTGGCGCCGTGGACGCCGAGTCGCTCGTCTCACACGTGCTGCCGATCGACGCGTTCGCGGAAGGGCTCCGTCTCGCGGCGCACGATCCGACGCGCATGAAGATCCAGTTCTCGTTCGCCGACGCCTCGTCGTGAGGCCCGGCGCACTCGGTAGACTCGAGGATGCGCGTCCGCTCGCTCGGCCTCCACACCGACCTCGCCCTGGCAGGCTGGCGCGGCGTGGTCCGCGACCGTCACGACCACCTGGTCGTGACGCACCCGCTCGCGCCCTCGTTCCGGGGCGGCAACCTGCTGGTGTTCGATCGGCCTCCCGAACCAGGTGATCTCGAGCGCTGGTGTGGACTCTTCGACGCCACCATCGGCACGCCACCCGCGTACCCGTACCGCGCGCTCGCCTGGGACGGTCTCGACGGCGAGGAGGGAGCCCTCGAACCGTTCCTGGCAGCCGGCTTCGAGCGCGACTCCGGTGTGGTGCTCGCGGCGCCGCGGCTGCTGCCGCCCGAACACCCGCGGACCGACGTGCGCCTCGAGCCACTGTCCGACGCGGCCGGTTGGGACGCCGCCGTGCGCCTTCAGGCCGCCGACGCCGCACCCGAGAAGCGCGCGAGCTACACGCGCCTGGTGAGCGACGTCATGCGCCTCAACCGCCGGGCCGTCGAGGCGGGTCACGGCGTGTGGTGGGGCGCGTTCGCTGCGGACGTGCTGGTCGGCACGCTGGGGATCTTCAGGGTCGACGAGGTGGCGCGCTTCCAAGCCGTGGTGACCCATCCCGACGAACGCGGCCGCGGCGTCGCATCGACGCTGCTGCACCGCGCCGCCGAGTCGGCGCTCGCAGCCTGGGGCAGCGACCTGCTCCTGCTCGAGGCCGATGCCGAGGGGTCCGCGCTCGGCCTGTACCGGCGACTCGGCTTCGCGCCGCTGGAGCGGCGGGTGGGCATCACGCAGGACCGGTCGGCGCCAGCCGGTTGAGTGCGCCCTGGTGCTGGACGCCACACCTCCGTGGCCCCCCCGTCGCCGTGGCTCCACGGTCCACAATCCCTGCGATCGCTCGCCCAAGGAAACAGCCGAGCGCTAGAAGGCGCCGAACGACCCCAGCAGCGCCGTCGTCCCCGCCCCGAGCGCGACGACCAGCCACGGGGGCAGCTTCCAAACCGCCAACGCCAGGTAGGCCGCCAGCACCAGCGCCGCGTCGAGCGGGGCGCGAATGGCGCTGGTGGCGACCGGGTCGTAGAGCGCCGCGAGCAGCAGGCCGACGACGGCCGCGTTGACGCCGACGAGCGCTCGGCGCACGCCAGCGCGTCGGCGCAGCGCCTCCCAGTACGGCAGAACGCCAAGGACCAGCAGGAACGAGGGCACGAACACGGCGACGAGCGCCACCGTCGCCAGCCACACGCCCTGCGCGCCGGGCGCCGTGGCCGCGCCGAGGAAGGCCGAGAACGTGAACAGCGGGCCCGGGACGGCCTGGGCCGCGCCGTAGCCGGCGATGAAGGTCGCGTCGTCGACCCAGCCCGCGGGTACGACCTCGGCACGGATCAGCGGGAGGACCACGTGGCCGCCGCCGAAGACCAGCGAGCCAGTGCGGTAGAAGGCGTCGGCGACGGCCAAACCCTGGTCCGGTGTGGCCTGCCGCGCCAGGGGCAAAGCCACGAGCAGCGCTGCGAACACCGCCAGCAGCGCCACCGCGGCGCGCCGTGACAGGCCACCGATCACGCGGCCGCTGCTGGCGGCGCGCCGATCGACCCGCTGCCGATCAGCCGCCGGCGCCTCGAGACCGCGCAGGAGCGTGACACCGAGGAGCGCGCCCACCGCGATGATCGCCACCTGCGCCGCCGCGTTCACCCATACGAGCGCCGCCATGGCTGCGAGCAGGGCGACGGTCACCCGCGGCCGATCGGGGGTGAGCTGAGCCGCCATGCCCTTCACGGCGTGGGCGACGACCGCGACCGCGACGATCAACAGCCCGCGCAACCAGGCGGCGTCGGCGACGTCGCCCACGGCGGCGATCCCGAAGGCGAAGGCCACCAGCGCCAGCGCCGACGGCAGGGTGAAGCCCAACCAGGCTGCCAACGCGCCCAGCACCCCGGCCCGCCGGTAGCCGATGCCGATGCCGACCTGGGACGACGCGGGACCCGGCAGGAACTGGCACAAGGCGACGAGGTCGGCGTACTCGCGATCCTCCATCCAGCGGCGGCGCTCGACCACCTCTGCGCGGAAGTAGCCGAGGTGCGCGACCGGGCCGCCGAACGACGTCAGCCCCAGGCGCGTGAACACGGCAAGCACCTCGAACGCGGTGCCGCCCCGTGACGCGGCGTCAGGCATCGGCGGCCCCCTGCGTCGCTCCGCAGCGGTCCCCGGCATGTCGGCGTGCGTGTCGCTGCACATCGGCCTCCCCGGCTCGTGGCGTGTCGCCGTCCATCGTCGCACGCTCGCGCCAGCGAAGCTCGCAGCGCCAGACCCTGCCGGGCCGGCTATCGTGGCACTCGTGCACACCGTCCTCCACGCGATCGCGACCCACCCCGAAGCCCGCGAGGCGCTGCGCTGCGGTGACGCGCGCGCCACCTTCGGCACACTCGCGCGCACCAGCCGTCGCCTGGCATCCCTGCTCAGCTCGCAGCACGGGGTGGCGCCAGGCGACCGCGTCGCGCTGCTGGCCGAGCCCGGCGCCGCCTTCGTCGCCGCGCTCCTCGCGGTGTGGCGGACACGGTCGGCGGCCATTGTGCTCACCCCGCTCCATCCGCCTTCGGAGCGGGCACGGCTGCTCGACGACGCCGACGTTCGCGTGCTGATCGCCACGCCCGCCCTTGCGGACGAGGCGCGCAGGTGTGCCGGGGAACGGGTCGTGGTGGTGCCCGAGGGCGACCCGTTGGACGCCCCGCCTGGCACGGGCGGCGGGGTCGTTGCGTCCACCCCCGCCGACGCGGGCGCCGAGGCGGCGATGCCCCGGCTCGACGACATCGCACTGCTGGTCTACACGTCGGGAACGACGAGTCGACCGAAGGGCGTGGTGCTGCGCCACCGCCACGTAGCGGCGCAGTGCAGCGCGATCGCCCGGGCCTGGCGGCTGGGGCCGGACGACACGCTCGTGCACGCGCTCCCGCTGCATCACGTCCACGGTCTCATCATCGCCCTGCTGAGCACGCTGACCGCCGGCGGGCGCGTGATCGCGCTGCCACGTTTCGACCCCGCCGCCGTCGTGGCCGCGGCTGCCGAGGGCACGGTCTTCATGGGGGTGCCCACCATGTACGCGCGGTTGGTGGAACACCTCGAACGGTTGCCCGACGACGCGGTCGCACGTGCCTCGGCGGCGCTCGGTGCGCTCCGCCTGTGTACCAGCGGGAGCGCCGCGCTGCCCGTGACGATCGGTGAACGCTGGCGGTCGTTGGTGGGTCGGTACCCGGTGGAGCGCTTCGGCATGACCGAGTTGGGCGTGGCGCTGTCGAACCGTGTCGACGGTACCGCCGAGCCCGGCAGCGTCGGCTGGCCGCTGCCGGGCGTGCGCTTTCGGGTGGTGGACGACCACGGCGCGGTGGCGGACGAGGGCGAACTGCAGGTGTGTGGTGCGACGGTGTTCGAGGGCTACTGGCGCCAACCCCGTGCGACCGACGAGGCGTTCACGGTCGAAGACGATGCGCTCTGGTTCCGCACGGGCGACACCGTACGGTTGCGTGACGACGGCTGCGTCCGGGTGCTCGGCCGCACGAGCGTCGACATCCTGAAGAGCGCCGGTTACAAGATCAGCGCGCCCGCGATCGAGGAGGCGATCCGCCGCCACCCGGACGTCCTCGACGCGGCCGTCGTCGGTGTGGCAGACGAGACGTACGGTCAGGTGGTCGCAGCGGCGGTGGTCCCGCGCGCGGGCGCGACGTTGACGAGCGACGGGTTGTTGGCGTTCCTGGCGGACGAACTCGCGCCGTATCAGCGCCCGCGCGTCGTGCGGCTCGTCACCGAGTTGCCGCGCAACGCCATGGGCAAGGTCGTCAAGCCGACGCTGGCGCACATGCTCGCTGCCGACTGGCCCGGATGAACCGCGGCGAGCCGCTGGAATCAGCGCCCGGTGCGGCCACGACCTTCATGAACCGTTCCGTCCAACGACGCTCCATAGGGCGACGACACCCGTGCCCGACGCGCATCTCGGCGCGTTTGGGGACCGTGGAAACCTCTCATTCAACATTAGCCAAACCCTCATCGTAGCCTAGACACACTTTGTACAGCCTGGCTCCCCGTAAGGTTCTGACATCGGCGGACGGGCCGACACACGACGAGCACTCCGGTGCCGTCAAGGTCCGACCCGCCAGTAGCCTCGTCAGGACCCATCGTGGCCGTCGAGCACAGGAGGAACACTATGATCGCACGCAGCCTCATGACCCTCGCCCTCAGCCTCGGCCTCGTGATCGGTGTCGCCAACGCCGCCAACCACGAGACGCCGGCCACCGTGGTCGACATCGCCACGAGCAACGACGACTTCAGCACGCTCGTTGCCGCCGTCCTCGAAGCCGACCTCGCCGGCGTCCTGTCGAGCGAAGGCCCCTTCACCGTGTTCGCGCCGACCAACGACGCGTTCGCTGCCGCCCTCGAAGCGCTCGGCATCACGGCCGAAGAGCTCCTCGCCAGCCCCGACCTCGGCGCCATCCTGACCTACCACGTCGTGGCCGGTAACCTCCTCGCCGCCGACGTCATCGCCGCCGTCGAAGCCGGTGGTGGCACCGCCATGGTCGAGACCGTCAACGGCGCCTCGATCACCGTCGAAATCGTCGACGGCAACGTCGTCATCGACGGCACCGCCACCGTGATCATGACCGACCTGGTCGCCGGCAACGGTGTGGTCCACGTGATCGACGCGGTCATCCTGCCCCCCTCGAACTAACCTAAGCGAAGCGACACTGCTCGAAGAGGCTCGGCCCGCGAACCGTTCCATCGCCTCGTTGCGTTCGAGGCCCGGCTGGCCGCGACCGCGAAGATGGTCAGGTCGCCAGCTGTAGAGATGGGGCTCTTGCAGGCGGCGCTACCCGGCGTCGGAGGCGTCGGAACCCTTCACGCGGGGGTCGCCGCGCTCGACGCTCACCGCATCGGTTCGTGGTGCGCGTCCGCGGAGCGTCACGTGCGGCTCCTCGATCTCCCAAC
>PWQI01000320.1 GCA_003556805.1 Trueperaceae bacterium
ACCTGCACAACAAGGGCATCTACCCGCCGATCAACCCGGGCCCGTCGCTGTCGCGGCTGATGAACAACGGCATCGGCAAGGGCAAGACCCGCGCCGACCACAAGAACGTCGCCGACCAGCTCCAGTCCGCGTACGCCAACGGCCTCGACCTGCGCCGCCTGGTGGCCATCACCGGCGAGGACGCGCTCTCGGAGACCGACAAGCTCTACCTCACCTTCGCCGAGGAGTTCGAGAAGCTGTTCATCAACCAAGGCAGCGAGAACCGCACGATCTACGAGTCGCTGACGATCGCGTGGAACACGCTCTCGAAGCTCCCCAAGAGCGAGCTCACGCGCCTCGCGAACGAGCAGATCGACAAGTTCTACGGCGCCAAGATGGACGAGCTCTGGGGCTCCGCGAAGTCCGGGATCTGAGGGGGCGGGGGCCGTGGCCGAGACCATCGCACCCACCCGCTCGAACCTGCTCGCGCGGCGCGACCAGTTCAAGCTGGCCAACCGCGGCGCCGACCTGCTCAAGCGCAAGCGCGACGCGCTCATCGGCGAGTTCTTCGACCTGGTGAAGGCGTCGCTGCAGGCGCGCCGCGACCTGACGAAGGCGAGCCAGGAGGCGTACCTGTCGCTGTTCCTGGCCAACGCCTGGGACGGGCCGGAGGCGGTCAAGAGCATCGCGCTGGCAGAGGACGCCACCGTCGAGGTCGGCCTCACGGTCGAGAACCTGTTCGGCGTGAAGGTGCCGCAGGTGCAGGCGCCGACCTTCGGCGAGGGCACCTCGTTCTCGCCGATCGGGGCGGGCGCCCGCACGCTCGATGCGGCGGCGCAGTTCAAGGCCCTCACCGAGGCGCTGATCAAGGTGGCGGCCACAGAGACGCGCCTGCGTCGCATCGGCGAGGAGATCAAGAAGACCAGCCGGCGCGTGAACGCGCTCGAGCAGCTCGTGATCCCCGGCATCGCTCGGCAGATCAAGGACATCCGCTCCGTGCTCGACCAGCGTGCGCTCGAGGAGGTCACCGTCCTCAAGCGCATCAAGTCGAAGCTCGAGGCGCGCGACCAAGCGGATGCCGCGAAGGCGGCTGCCGACACCGCTGCTGCGAAGGCCACGGCAGCCGGTTCGAGCGAGGCCTGAGCCGCGCCGACGCGACGTAGACGGCAGCGTGACCGACGCGACGTGCGCACCGAACCGGTGCGCACGTCGCGTTCTCACGCCAGGTCTTGGTACCCTTCTCGCGTGATGTGTTCCGCCCGCGTGTTCACCGAGCGTCCGTGGCTCCGCCTGGCGCCGTTCATGGCGCTGCTGCTCGTCGCGCTGGCGGCCTGCGCCCCGGCCGCCGAACCGACCGTCAGCGATCGTGTGGACGTGCGCCCGTTCGTGCTGTCGCCGCTCCCGTTCGAGGAGCGACGCCTCGTGGCCGTCTACGACATCGAGGTCGAGCCGATTCGCTTCGACGTCGCCGTCCTCCCTGCGCGCGAGCGCGACCCGCGCAGGCTGGTCGACCTGTCTCGCGGCATCGTCGACGTGGTGACCAACGAACTCATCGACCTGGGACGTTTTCGGGTGGTCGAGCGGCAGCGGCTCGACCGCATCCTCCAGGAGCAGGACCTGGGCCAGACGGGCCGCTTCGACGACAGGACCGTCGCCGAGATCGGGCGGTTGCTCAACGCCGAGCTGATCCTGATCGGGGCCGTCTCCGAGTTCAGCCTGGACCGCGCGAGTGCCGGCAGCGTCGTGTTCGGCCTGGTGGGCGGTACGACGATCACGACGGCGCGGATCGGTGTCGACCTGCGTTTCGTCGACGTGGCCACCGGCGAGGTGCTCGGTGTCGGCCGCGGCCTCGGCATCGCGAGCGATGCCGAGATCACGATCGACGGCCTGGAGCTCGCGATGCAGCTCCTGCGCGCGGGCACGGTGCGCGAGTCGATCGTGGCCATCGCGCTGCGCAACGCGATCCGCAACGCGTTGGAGGACGCCTCGACGGCCCTCCCGCCGCGCACGCGCTGACACGGGGGCGCGCACGCGCTCTGAGCACGAGAACGGCACGCGCTGACACGAGCCGCGCCGGGGAATGTCACAGCGCGTACTGGCGGCTACGTCTACACTGTCGGACATGAGTGACGTAGGCAGGCAGGGCCCGGCGATGGATCCCGGTGGCAGCAGGAGCGGCATGCGCATGGCGGACTTGCTCAAGAGCATGGTCACGCGCGGCGCCTCCGACATCCACATGCAGGCCGGGGCCGCGCCGCACATGCGCATCGACGGCGAACTCGTGGCGTACGAGGGGGTCCCGACTCTGACGCCAGAGCAGACAGAGCACGTGGCGCTGGCGATGATGACCGAGGGGCAGCGCGAGCTGTTCCGCCACCGGCACGAGCTCGACTTCGCGTTCACCATCCCCTCGGTGGCGCGCTTCCGCTGCAACGTGTTGCGGCAGCGCGGTTCGGTGGGCATCGTGATGCGCGTGATCTCGGACGCGATCCCGACCTTCGACGCCCTCGGGCTCCCGAGCGGTGTCGTCAGCGACCTCGCGGCGCAGCCGCGCGGCCTGGTGCTCGTCACGGGCCCGACCGGTTCGGGCAAGTCGACGTCGCTCGCCGCGATCATCGACCACATCAACAGGCGCTACCCGCGCAACGTCATCACCATCGAGGACCCGATCGAGTTCCTCCACCGCAACCAGCGCAGCCTGGTGGTCCAGCGCGAGATCGGACTCGACACCAGCGACTTCGTCGATGCGCTCAAGTTCGCGATGCGCCAAGACCCCGACGTGATCATGGTGGGGGAGATGCGCGACAAGGCGACGGTCGAGGCAGCGCTCACGGCCGCCCAGACCGGCCACCTGGTGTTCTCGACCCTGCACACGCTGGACGCGATCCGCACCGTGAACCGCATCATCGACTTCTTCCCGCCGCACGAGCGGCTCCAGATCCGCATCCTGCTGGCGGAGTCGCTGTTGGGCATCTTGTCGCAGCGTTTGCTGCCGCGCGCCGATGGTCCCGGCCGGCAGCTCGCCCTCGAAGTCCTGATCAACTCGCCGTTGATCCGCGACTACATCAAGGACGAGTCGAAGACCCCGCTGATCAAGGACGCGCTGATCCAGGACAACCTGCGCGGCATGCAGACCTTCGACCAACACCTGGTCGACCTGTACCTGGACGGCGCGATCACGCTCGAGGACGCCGTGTACACGGCGACGAGCCCGCACGAGCTGCGGCTGATGATCACCCAGCGCTCCGGCGGCCGCGGCGACGTGGTCAACGAGGTCGAGTTCGAACGAATCGCGATGCGCCGCGGTCCGGTGTCGGGCTGAGCCAGAGCACGACCGTTCGCACCGGATGGGGCGCGCCGCCGGCTCAGCCGAAGACCGGCACCGCGGGGCGCCATGGCAGCGTGCGCACGCACGTGCCCGTCAGGTCGTAGGCGTCGCTGCCGGTGACGCGGGCCTCGATCAGGTCGCCGATCTTGACCGTCCCGTCCGTCTCGCAGCGCAGCACGCCGTCGATGCCGGGCGCGTCGCCCTCGGTGCGGGCGACGACCTCGCCCGGCAGCGTGCCGTAGTCGTCCACGATCGCCCGCAGCACCCGCCCCACCTTCGCGGCGAGCCGCGTCGTCGAGACGCGCTGCTGCAGGGTCATGACGCGCGCGTAGCGCTCCTGCTTGACGTCCTCGGGGACGTGGCCGGGCAACGCGTTGGCGTCGGCACCAGGCACCTCCGAGTACGTGAACACGCCGACGCGGTCGAGTTCCGCGACGCCGAGGAAGTCGAGGAGCATGTCGACGTCGTCTTCCGTCTCACCCGGGAACCCGACGATGAAGGTCGAGCGGATCACGAGGTCCGGGCAGATCGAGCGCCAGGTGCGGATGGTGTCCAGATGGCTCTCGGCGCCTCCGGGTCGCCGCATCGCGCGCAGCACCCTCGGGCTGGCGTGCTGCAGCGGCACGTCGAGGTAGGGCAGGAGCGACCCTTCCGCCATGAGCGGGATCAGATCGCGGACGTGCGGGTAGGGGTACACGTAGTGCAGACGCACCCAGGCGCCGAGGCCGGAGAGCTCGCGCACGAGCGGCACGAGGTGGGCCGCCACGTCGCGTTCGGCGTAACGGCTGGCGCGGTGGCGCAGATCGCTGCCGTACGCGCTCGAGTCCTGCGCGATGACGACGAGCTCCTTCGTCCCTCCGGCGACGAGGCGCGTCGCCTCGAACAGCACGTCGGCCGCATCGCGCGACACCTGGTCGCCCCGCAGCGACGGGATGATGCAGAAGCTGCAGCGGTGGTTGCAGCCCTCGGCGATCTTCAGGTAGGCGTAGTGTCTGGGCGTCAGCTTCACGGCGCGCGTGTCCGGTCGTCCAGCCTCGCTGGCCAGCGGGAGCAGACCCGTGAACCCAGCGGGATCGAGTGGCAGCAACCGGCGCACCTCGCGCATCACACCCGTCACGTCCGCTTGCCCCGTCACGGCGGCGACGCGCGGATGCCGTTCCATGATGGTCTCGGGGCGCTCCCCCAAACAGCCAGTGACCACGACCGTGCCGCTCCGGTCGATGGCCTCGCCGATGGCGTCCAGCGACTCCTCCACGGCGGGTGTGATGAACCCGCAGGTGTTCACGACCACGACCTCGGCGTCCTCGAAGCGGTCCACCAGGTCGTAGCCCTCGACGCGCAGCTGCGTGAGGATGCGCTCGCTGTCGACGAGCGCCTTCGGGCATCCCAGGCTGACGAAGCCGACGCGTCCCATCCGAGGAGGCTACACCGCCCCCAGGGCTGGTGTCGCGTGGCGCAGCACGCTGCGAACGCGTCCCGCGAGGTAGAGCGAGCCTGCGATCGCGACGGTGCCACCAGGACCGGCCCAGGCTAAGGCGGTCTGCAGCGCGAGTTCGGGGTCGGCGAGGTGCGCATCGGCGTTCCATGCGCCGGGTGCGTCGGCCACGTCGGCGCTCGTCACGATCACGCGTGAGACGTGCGGCGCGAGGGCGGCGAGCGTCGCCGCGCCCTGCTTGCGCGTCAAGGCCCCGAACAGCAGCACGGTGTCGCGTGGCAGGTCGACGGCCAGGCGGCTCGCCGCTGCGGGGTCGTGGGCCCCGTCGAGCACGACGCTGACACCGTCTACGACGAAGCGCTCGAAGCGGGCCGGCGGCGGGCCGGCGCGGGCGCCCGTGGCGATGGCCGCCTCGGGCCAACCGAGGAGGCGGGCGATGGCGCACGCCATGCGCACGTTGTCGAAGCGCGTCGAGGGCCAGTGCGCGGCGAGCCCGTAGGCCGCGGCGTCGGGTGGGAGCACGCACAACGATTCGTCGGTGTCGCAGCGCACCAGTGTCGCCCCGATCCTGAGGGCCTCCGCGCGCAGGATCGCCAGTCCTTCGCCGACGGCGCAGGTCACCGTCGAGACGCCCGGCCGCAGCGCTGCGGACTTGTCGGCGGCGATCGACGCGATGTCGGGTCCGAGCGTCTCGAGATGGTCGAGATCGATGTTCGTGACGACCGAGGCACGCACGTTGCGCAGCGCCGACGTGGCGTCGCGGCGCGCCCCGACCCCGGCCTCGACGATCGCGACGTCGACACCGTGATCGGCGAACACGTCGAGGGCCAGGGCGAGGGTCCACTCGAAGAAGCCGGCGGCGAGCGCCTCACGGGCGCCGGCATCGACCAGCGCCCGGGCGCGCCCCGCGAACGCGACGACCTCGCCGTCACCGACGTGGGCGCCGTCTACGGCGATGCGCTCGCGGTAGTGCTCGACGTGCGGTGACACGAAGCAGCCGCTCCGCAGCCCGGCCGCGGTGGCCATCGCCGCGAGCGCGGTGGCGACCGAGCCCTTGCCGTTCGTACCGACCACGTGCACGACCGTGGGCGGGTCCGCGAGGCCGAGTCGATCGAGGAGCGCCCGCGCGACGCCCGGGTCGCGTGTGCGACCGGAGCGGCGCCGTGCCGCGAGCCACGCCCAAGCGGCGTCGGCCTCGCTGGGTGGGGTCGCGCTCACGTCGCTGGGGAGTGCCTCATGCGCGCTTGCCGCGACGCCTGCGACCACGGCGACGTCCGCGCCGCCGACCGGAGGCGTTGCCCGAGCCGCTGCTCGGTGCGCCTTCCTGGCGTTCCTCGGCGGGAGCGTCGAGCGTGGCCATGCGCTCTTCGGCGTCGGTCCTGATCAGCGTCGCCTCGACCACGCCCTCGGCGAGGCGTTGCACGAGGCGCAGGATGCGATGCGGCGGTGCGAGCTCCACGACGACCACACTGCCGCCAGGGTGGAGGTGGAAGGCGCGCGCGTGCGCTCGGCCCCACGGCCCCTCGGCGACGACGTCGCTGGCCCGGGCCACGACCACGTCCTTGCCGAGCATCGGGATGCGCAGTGGGGCGGTGTCGTCCCATGGCACGGCGGCTGCGGCACGGAGTTCGGCGAGCAGCGACAGGGGGTCGCGGTACGGAAGGACGTACGGCATCGTCGCCCTGTCGTTGCGGCCGCGGACGGCGACCACGAGCCCTTGCTGGGCGTCGAAGCGCACGTCGTACTGCCGCTGGTCGCCGCGCAGCGTGGTCTCCTCGCGGAACTGCTGGGAGTGGTGGCGGCTCGCGTGCGCTCGGCTGCTCTGGACCACCGTCCCCTGCCCCAACGATCCTTGCAACTGCAGCCTCGCCTCGAGGAAGGCGACGCGGCCACGCTCGCTGCGCGAGAGGGTCTGACTGCCGACGGGGCGGCCCTTGGAGGTGAGGCGGTAGGAGCAGACCTCGACGGCCATGAACGCGAGCGTAGCACGCGGCCGTGCGGGCGCGGCTGCCGGGGCCTAGGGTGGGGTATGCCGCTGCGCACCGCGTTCGCGACCGTCCTGTCGGCCCTGTCGGCGCTGCTCCTGGCCGGCTGCCTCCCCATCCCGGACGTGCGGGTGCCGCTCTTGGTCCAAGCCCCCGAGCTGCAGGTCGATCCGGCCCTCGTCGAGCACGACACCCGCTGGATCACGACCCCGGCCGCACCGGGCACGCCGATCTGGCTGAACGGCACCGGCATCAGGCGCACGCACCTTCCCGGTACCCCGGGTCGTGTCGTGGTCGTCGCGATGCCGGGCCTGTTCAGCGGCGCCGCCGTCTTCGACACCTGGGCCAGGCAACTCGTGGCGAGCGAGCCAGGTGTGGAGGTGTGGGCGGTCGAGCGCCGCTCCAACGCACTCGAGGACCGCGAGGGCATCCGCCGGGCGATCGAGGAGGACGATCCCCAGGTGGCGCTGCGCTACTACGCACCCGGAGGCGAGTACCTGCCGATCGAGCCGGCGTGGGTGCCGTACATGGCGCACTGGGGCCTGGCAGTCCACCTGCGCGACCTGCAGGAGGTGGTCCTGGCCGCGCGCGCCGAGGCCGAGGTCGTGCTGTTGGCCGGGCACTCGCTCGGCGCCGGCATCGTCAGCGTCTACGCGGCCGCGCGCATCGCGCCCGAACAGGGCGGTGGGATCGGCGAGGACCACGTCGACGGCCTGATCCTGCTCGACGGCAGCGTCGGTCGGACAGGGGCGCTCGGCCGCGCCGACGAGCGCGTCGCGATCTTCGGTATCACCCTCGTGCCCGACGTCGACGATCTCGTGTCCGGGCGCGCCGCCCCGTTCCTCAGGGGTGGACTCGGGTTCGGTCAACGCCACGTCGTGCGTACCGCGGTCGCGGCCACGTTCGCGCGGCTCCGGCCCGACGACCTGGCGCCGGCGGGTTCGGTCCCGTATCCCATCACGAACCGCGCGCTGATGGGCATCCGAACCGACGACGACTACGCCGTGACGCCGATCTTCAGCGCCTCGGTCGGCGAGGCCGTGGGGGCGCGCTTCGGCGGCAACGTCACCGCCTTCGTGCTGACGGGGCGCGACGGTGCCCGCAGCCGCACCGTCGCCGGGGTCGCCGACGACGCGACGCACGTGAGCTGGTCCGCCGGCGATCCGGCGCGGGAGGTCAGCGACTTGGACGATCTCGTCGCCCAGTGGACCGATCCGGACGCCGACCCGGCGGAGTGGTACTTCCCGCTCCGCCTGGCCGTCGACGTGGCGCAGCTCGACCCGCGACTCGAGGCGACATCCGGGTTCGTCCCGATGGACCGCGTCGTCCTGCCGGCGTTGGCGATCGGGGCCGGTCGCGGCGTGATCACGAACCCAGCAGGCTTCCAGTCGTACGTCAACACCCGCCCTGGTGCGCCCATCGCCGTTACCGTCGTGCCGGGACTGACCCATCAGGACGTGCTGAGCGCACGCGCCAACCCAACCATCCCGATCGTGCTGCGCTGGCTGCGCAGCGAGGGCTGGATCGCGCCGCGACCGCGCTGACCGCGCGCTGATCTGGCGCGGAGACCGTGGCGACGCCGGGTGGAGGCCGCGCCCCTGTGCCTGACGGCAGGGACGGCGTACACTGGTGGGCATGCTCGAGCTCCGCTACATCCGCGAGAACGCCGAGGCCGTGCGCCGGGCCATCCGCGCCAAGCAGCTCCCCGACGCCGTGGCATCGCTGGACGCCGTGCTCGTCGCCGACGAGCACCGGCGCCTGTTGCGCGGCGACCTCGAGTCGCTGCAGGCCAGGCGGAACGCTGCCAGTCGCGAGATCGGCGCGCGCAAGCAGCGCGGCGACGACGCCGACGACCTGATGCGCGAGATGAGCGAGGTCGCCGCCGAGGTGAAGCGGCTCGAGGAGCGCGACACCAGCCTGGCGGGCCAGATCGCGCTCCATCTGCTCGAGATCCCGAACGTGCCGCACGAGAGCGTGCCGTACGGCGCGAGCGAGCACGACAACGTCGTCGAGGCCGAGCACGGGGAGCGTCGCGTCGACGCGGACCTGCTGCCGCACTGGGAACTCGCGGAGCGTTCGCGCTGGTTCGACCTCGAGGCGGGCGTGACGTTGACGGGCGCCGGGTTCCCGGTCTTCAAGGGCGTCGGTGCGCGCCTCGTGCGCGGTCTGGCCGCGTTCTTCCTGGACCGGCTCGCGGCCCAGGGGTACGAAGAGGTGCTGCCGCCGCTGCTCGTGAACGCGGCGTCGGCCACCGCGACCGGTCAGCTCCCGGACAAGGAAGGGCAGATGTACGAGGTCACGGGTGGCTACTACCTGATCCCGACCTCGGAGGTCTCGGTCACGAACCTGCATCGCGACCAGATCCTCGACGACGACGCGCTGCCGCTGCGCTACTGCGCCTACACGCCGTGCTTCCGGCGCGAGGCGGGCAGCTACGGCAAGGACGTGCGGGGCCTGAACCGCGTGCACCAGTTCGACAAGGTCGAGATGGTGCAGTTCACGCGCCCCGAGGACAGCTACGACGCCCTGGAGGCGATGACGCGTACGGCCGAGGGGCTGCTCGAGTCGCTCGGCCTGCCGTATCGCCGGTTGCTGATGTGCACGGGCGACATGGGCTTCACGCAGGCGAAGAAGTACGACCTCGAGGTGTGGAGCCCGGGGCAGGCGCGCTGGCTCGAGGTGAGCTCGATCTCGAACATGGAGGCGTTCCAGGCCACTCGTCTCGCGACGCGTTCCCGCCCCGGCGGTTCGGACGGTCGCGGCAAGACGCGCAGCGTGCACACGCTGAACGGCTCGGCGCTGGCGTTCCCGCGGACGATCGCCGCCCTGCTCGAGACGTACCAGCAAGACGATGGCAGTGTGCTGCTACCCGAGGTGCTGCGCGGCTACGTCGGAACCGACGTCCTGCGCTAGGTCGCTGCGCCGAGCGGTGCGGCCGACGTCAGCCCGCGTCGTCGACGGTGCGGGCCACCCGGAAGCGGCCCTCGTTCCAGCCCGGCGCGAGCGCCTCGAGCGTCTCGATCGGCAACCCTCGTTCGTCGTCGACGGCGTCGCTCCGGAGACCGGGCGGCGGCGCTGGTGCGATGCCGTCGGCGCCGCCGTGCACGAACTCGTCGAGCGTGGCGGGCCGCGTCATCGGGGCCACGCCGGTCACGTCCACGCTCTGCAGATGGGCCAGGTAGTCGACGAGCCGTTCGAGGTCGACGCGCAGCGCGCCGCGCTCCGCGTCGTCGAGCTCGAGTCGTGCGAGGTCGGCCAAGTGGTCGAGCGCGGTGTCGTCCAGGAGCATCAGGGGGAGCCTAGCACGCCTGCCAGGGGCGCCGCCGCGGGCACGATGGCGACCGCCGACGGTAGGACGCGCGTCACGACCTCGTACAGCACCACCACGAGCGGGAGTGCCGGCAGCATCGCGGCGACCGACACGCGGCGCACCTCGAGCAGCGTCAGGCCCAGACCGACGATCATCAGCCCACCCACGCCGTTCACGAGCAGGACGCGTGGATCGAGCGCGGGATCGGGCAGCGCGCCGGCCACCGCCCCGGCGCCGAGCGCGATGCCGCCTTGGTAGACCAGGATCACCAGCACCGAACCGAGGACCCCGGCGCCGAAGCTCGCTGCCAGCGCCACGGCCGAGATGCCGTCCAGCGTGGCCTTCAGCAGCAGCACGCTGGGGTCGCCGACGAGCCCGTTCTGGAGGCTTCCGACGATGGTCATCGGACCGACGCAGAACAGCAGGCTGGCGGCCACGAAGCCCTCGGTGAAGCGACCGCCGCCGCGGAAGCGGCGCTGCAACGCGAGCCCGAGGCGTTCCAGGCGCTCTTCGAGCCGCAACGCCTCACCGAACGCCGCGCCGACGGCCAGCGCGACCAGGCCGATCACGAGCCCGGGGGGCGACGCGACGCGCGTCAGGTCGAGAGCGTTCATGACGCCGATCAGCAGCGTGACCAAGCCGACCGCCTGCATGACGACGCCGGCGATGCGCTCCGGCAGGCGCCCGCGCAGGGTCAGGCCGAGCAGCGCGCCCACGACGACCGTGAGCGCGTTCCAGAGGGTGCCGGACAGCGCGTCCAGGGGGCTCACGGCGGCGACGCTACCACGCGCCTCACGCGCCCCGATCGCTCAGGTGGCGTCCGGCTCTGCCGGCTTCGAAGGCTGTGCGCTCGCGGAGCGGTTCCCGAGCACGAGGGCCGTCACCACCGCGCCCGCGAGCAGCGGCACGCCGATCAGCCACAGCAGCCAGACCCACAGCGAGCGCGGGCCGATCGCCGTCGGCGGCAGGATGAACGGCAGCGTCCCGACGGGCGACTGTCCGACCTCGAGCATCACCGACGCGTTCGCCTCTTCCCACTGGAACGTCTGGTCACGCACGAGGAGGTGGTGCGTCCCGCCGTCCGGGGCGGTGAACGCGCCCTCGTAACGACCAGGCCGCGTCTCCTCGAGGTCGATGCTGACGTCGGGCGGTGGCAGGTCGGGCGTCTCGGTCGATGCCGCCGGCACGGACTCACCGACGAGCCGCTGGCGCCGGACCTCGACGAACACGACCGCATCCTCGACGGGCGCGAGCGATGGGTCGGCCATGTCGATCGCGATCACCAGGCGCTCTCCCGGTCGCGGAGGGTCGGGGGTCACCGTCAGCTCGCCGAGCACGAGGAAGGCGTGGGCTGCAGCGCTGCCGGCCAGGGCGAAGAGGAGCACGGCGAGGAGTGGCTTGGCGCCGAGCGCTCGCGCGCACGCTGGTGGTGCTGCGGAGCGCCTCATGGGAGCGCCTGCGGGGGGTGGTGTCGCCACAGCCACACCCTGAGTGGTAGGCCGGCGTCGTGGATGGCGACCGCGAGCTCGCGGCCGACCCAGCGGTAATGCCACGGTTCGTAGTCGTAACACGTGCGTTCCTCCTCGCCGGCCGGGTAGCTCAGCACGAACCCGTAGCGGTGTGCGTGCTGCACGAGCCAGGCGCCCTCCGGGGTGCGGGCCCAGTCCTCGAGGTCCCACGGCGCCGGCCCGCCGCGCGTGCGCAGGTCGATGGCGGTACCGAGCTGGTGCTCGGAGTGACCGGGCCTGGCGCTGACCCGCCGCGCCTGCGCCTCGCCGAGCCGCGCCACCCAGCCGTCGAACACCTGCCGCTGGTACGCGAAGCTGCGGTAGGCGGACTGCACCTCGAGCGCCAAGCCGGCCGCTACGGCGTCCTCGCGCAGCGCGCGCAGGTCGTCGATCACGACCGCGCGTACCAGGTGGTCGCTGGCGAAGCCGGCCTCGCGGACGCGCACGAGGTCGCGCGGGTCGGGGGTCTCCGGCAGGCGGTACGTGGTGTCGAGCAGGACCAGCGCGTGGTCGCGCAGGTGATCGACGTCCACGACGACGTCGCCGTAGGTGCACGGCGGCGGGTCGTCGGGCGCCACCTGCGCCAGCGCCAACGGCCACAGGGCGACCGTCGCGAGCAGCGCGCCCCAGGTCGAGCGCTGCACGGCTCGCTTCATGGCAGCGGCCCCAGCGGCCCGAGCAGCGTGCCGCGCATCTCCATCGGCTGCGCCAGCACGACCACCTGCAGCACCGTGACCGCCAACGCGAACAGGCCGATCGGCCACATCGCCACGACGCCGCGCGTCGCCCCGAAGTCACGCAGCGCTCGCGCGCCGCCGACGACGATCGCCATCAACCCGTAGATGCTGGCGATGCCGGCGCCGACGAAGAACAGCCAACGACTCGGCACGAGTTGAGCCAAGCGCCAGTTGGTGTCCACGGCGAAGCCTCGGTACTCGAAGAAGTGTTGGAACACGGGCACGATCGTGAGCGCGCCGGTGAGGAAGTGGAACAGGTAGTGCGCCGTCCAGAAGCCGACCGCCAGGACCATCGCCACGGATCCCCAGCGCAGCAGGAGGGCGCGTGGCCCCTCGCGAACGCCCGCCGCGAGCGAGCCCAGTGCGAAAGCGCCGAGCGTGAGCGCACCGCCGATGCCGATCACGACTGTGAACAGCAGCCCCAGGACCAGGGTCTCGTTGCGCGTCCCGAACGTGGTCGCGACGGCGTCGGCGGCTGCGAAGAACGGTGGGATCATCGCCACGGCGTTCATCACGCCGGCCCACAACAAGACGATCGCGAGGACCGCCAGCGAGACCGCCCCGCGCCGCCGCCACGCGCCTGCCAGCGCCTCGCGCCACGGCGCCCTGACGCGCAGGGCGACGTTGTCGTACGGGCACGCGCGCACGCAGTTGAGGCACAGCGTGCAGTCCATCGTGCTCGTCATGGCGGGCACGAAGAGGTCGGTCTCGCAACCCGGGAAGCGACCGCGGCCGTTGGCGCCCGTGACCTCCGCCAGCGGGATGAAGGCCGGCCGGCGAGCACCCTCCGCGCCGAGACCGCGCGCCTCCCACGCGGCGCGGGCGTGCTCATGGTCGCTGACGCGCCCGTGCAGGCAGGGTTTGTGCTCGCAGCGGTCGCACACGTCGGCGTCGACCGTCGCCACCTGCGTCGGAGAGGTGTGCGAGAGGGCGAAGTTGAAGGTTCCGAGGGGACAGACGTGCTTGCAGAAGGTGCCGGGCGGGAACAAGACGTCGACGGCGAGCGCGGCCACGAAGTAGCCGATGACGAGCCAGGCCGTGAGCCACGGGCTCGACCAGAGCGAGAACGCCTCGTAGGCGAAGAAGAACGCGAGCATCAGGACGATCACGAACCCCTTCGAGCGCAGCGCCCTGGGCCAGCGCCACTCGCGCCCCAGCCAGCGCTTCAGGACGCGGCTCGGCCCGCGGACCAGCATGAGCGGGCAGGCGGCGCAGAAGGCGTTGCCGAGGAAGGCCAGACCCAGGACGACGAAGCCGCGGTAGTGCAACCAGACGCTGGTGGTGGCGACGTTGCGCGGGGCCAACTGACGGCCCGTGAGGCCATCCACGATCACGAACAGCGCCAGCAACAGCAGCGGCAGCTGCAGCGCCAAGCGGGCGTAGCGCCAGCGCGCGAAGCGGCGCAGGCCTGGGAGCCGGAAGAGGTCGAAGCCGGTGGGCGTGTCGGGGCGTGGGGCGGTCGTCGCCCGGGGGAGTTCGATCATCCGCTACCGATGCTAGCAGCGCGGCGGCGCTCGACGCGTGCGCCGCGTGCGACTCAGGGGCGTGTGCCGGTCAACCAGAACAGCACGTGCTCGTTGACGTTCTCGATGTGGTCGCCGCAGCGCTCCAGGTAGCGGGCGACCGCGAGGAGCTTCGTCGCCGGCGTGATGGTGGAGGGATCGGCCATCATGTACGTCAGCAACTCGCGCTGGATCTGCTCGTAGAGCTCGTCGATCTCGTCGTCCATGCCGAGCGCGGTCCGCGCCGCCTCGGCGTCCTCGTCGACGAACGCCCGGATGGTGGTCTCGAGCATCTCGTCGATGACGGCGAGGATGCGGGCCATGTCGAGGTACTTCTTCACGCGCGGCTTCCGTGCCAACTCGGCACCGGCGCGCGCGACGTGCGAGGCGTAATCGCCGGATCGCTCGATGTCGGCCAGCGACTGGAAGACGCTGCCGAGGAAGCGCAGGTCGCGCGCGGCTGGCTGGCGCCGGGCGATGATCGTCAGGATGCGCTGTTCGAGCTGATGCTGCAGGGCGTCGACCGCCGCGTCGCCCGTGACGCAGCGCTCCGCGGCGTCGACGTCGCCGTCGATCAGAGCCGCCTTGGCAAGCCCGACCGACTCGCGCACCATGCTGAGCATGCGCACCGTGCTGGCGTTGACCTCCTGGAGGTCTTGCTCGAGGACGTTCATGCCGTCTTGTACCATGTGCACACGATGGCTCCCACAGGTCATGGCTCGGTCAGGTGGTGCCGCGCGCGGCATGTGGGGCGGGCGAGCGTCGCACGGGCCGAGCGGCGCAGGGCGAGCGCGCTGGACCTTCTCGGTGCCGCCCTGACGTTGCGATGACATCGGGCTGCCTAGCATGGGACCCATGGACGCCCCAAGCGCGCAGCTCGACCTCGCTCGCTGCGTCGGTGATGGCGCGTAACGCGACCGTCCTCGTCGTGGAGGACGACCCCACCGTCCGCGAACTCGTGACCTTCCACCTCAGCCGTTCGGGCTTCGCGGTGCTCGAGGCGGGCGATGCGGTGAGCGCGTGGCCGTTGCTCGAGCGCGCCGACGCCGTCGTCCTGGACTGGATGCTGCCCGACCTCTCGGGCGTGGGTTGGCTGCGCCGCCTGCGCGCAAGCGGGCACGCTGCGACCCCCGTGCTGATGCTCACCGCCCGCGCGAGCGAGGTCGACCGGGTCGAGGGCCTCGAGGCCGGGGCCGACGACTACCTGGTGAAGCCGTTCTCGGCCGCCGAGCTCGTGGCGCGCGTGCGCGCACTGCTCCGCCGCGTGCACCCGATCCGTCGGCTGGAGGTGGGTCGCCTGACGGTCGATCTCGACGCCGCGCGCGTGACGGTCGGTGGCGACGTCGTCGCGCTCACGCGGCGCGAGTTCGAGCTCGTGGCGTTCCTCGCCGGGCACCCCGAGCGCGTCTTCACCCGCGGCGAGCTGCTCGATCGCGTGTGGGGTGAAGACTTCGTCGGCACCGAGCGCACGGTCGACCAGCACGTGGCGCAGCTGCGGGCGAGGGTCGGCGCCCAACGCATCGAGACGGTGCGCGGGAGGGGGTATCGACTCGTCGATGTCGATGCACGCGGCTGAGGACTGGTTCGATGCGCTCGCCGAGGGTGTCGTGCTCGTCCGCGCTGAGCGCGTCGTGGGCATCAACGCGGCCGCATCCCGCTTCCTCGAGGTCGAGCCGGAGCGCGCCGTCGGCGCGGCGTTGATCGCCGTGGTGCGCGACCACAGGATCGAGCGGGCCTACCTGGATCAGGTTCCCCTCGAGCTGCTCACGCGCGGTCGCTGGCTCGCGATCACGGCGCTGGAAGGCGCGCTGCTCTTGCACGACGTGAGCGAGCAGCGCCGCGCGCGCGACGATGCGCGGGAGCTGCTGGCCGTGTTGTCGCACGAGCTCCGCACGCCCGTGACCACCATCCGGGCGGCGCTCGAGGCGCTGCGCTACGACATGCCCGCGCAGCAGCGCGGACGCTTCATGGAGCAGGCGGAGGCCGAGGCCGGTCGGCTCGCGCGGCTGCTCTCGGACCTCACGGTCGACGTGAAGCCTCCGGCGGCGCGGTCGGTGCCACTGAAGGCCTGCGCCATGCAGGCGACCGAGCTCATCGCGCCGACGCTCGAGGCGCGCGCGCTGACGGTGCGCTTCGAGCTGCCGGGCGGAGACGTCTGGGCCGACCCCGACAAGCTCCTGCAGGTGCTCTTGAACCTGATCGAGAACGCCGCGGTCCACGGTCCGGCCGAGGCGTCGATCCGCGTCGTGGCGACGAGCGATCCGGAGCGCGACGGTTGGCTGCACGTCGAGGTGATCGACCAGGGTGGGCCGTTGGCGCCCGAGGTGATCGAGCCGCTCTTCTCGCCACACGCCCGCGGCGGTCGCGCGGGTGGTCGGGGCACGGGGCTCGGGCTGTACGTGGTGCGCTCCATCGCGGAGCGTTGGGGCGGACGCGCATGGGGGCGACCGTGGCAGGCGGGGAACGCCTTCGGTGTCAGCGTGCCCCGCAGCCGCGCGGCTGCGCTGCTCGCACCGCGGCCACCGTCAGGGTCGTGACGCTCTGCCTCGACGGCGCGGTTGGCGCTCGTAGCGCTCCGGTGCTGCCGGCGCCGGCTCGGCGCGCTCCGCCTGGGGCGCTCGCTCGCGCACCCAGGGCAGCAGGTCGGTGCCGTCCCAGACACCGGTCGTGCGCGCCGCCTCGCGCGGCTCGTGGCCCGCTGCGCCGGCTGCGCGTGTGTCGCTCGCTGCGCTCCGCGCCCGCGGCACGCCGCCCGACGCGACGGGGGCCGGGCGCGTCCGATCCTGCTCGGGTGGAGGGAGCGCCAGCGCCGAGCCGGGGAAGGCGCGCCGCCACCAGGACGGCGGCATGAGGGCGAGCACGATGGCCGTGGCGGCGACGGCACCGAAGCGCAGCCCGTGGGTGTCGGTGAGCGCTGCCAGCGACAGGTCGCCGTGCGTGAGCGCGAGCCACGCGAGGCCGGCCGTCGACCACGTCAAGGCGTGCGCGAAGAGCAGGTACGCTCCGGCCACCAGGCGGAAGCGGCGCGGGCTCGGAGCGATCGCGAGCCATCCCAGGAGCGCGAGTTCGAGCCCTACGAGCAGCGGACCGACCGGCCCGACGGCCGTGCTCGGGTAGGGCGGGACCCCGATCCAGGCGTGCGCCAACGCCAGGGTGACGAGCGCCGGGCTCGGACCGTACGCCACGGCGACGATCGCGATGGGCACGATGGCGGACGCCGCGAGCGTGTCGGTCCAGTCGCCCGGTGCCGCGGTCGCGACGGCCTGCACCAGCCAGGCCGTGCCGAGGGCGGCGATGCACCACGCCACCGGTGTGGGGCGCGCCAGCGCCAGCACGTCGCCGCGCAACACACCGCTGGCGATGGCCACCGACGCCAGCAGCAACGCCGCGAGCGCCGGATAGCCGGCCAGCGGGTCGGCGGTCAGCGCGGCGAGGAGCCCTTGATCGACGGACACGCGCGGAGTCTAGCAGAGGGGCTCGTCGTCGAGCCGCGCGCCGAGGCACGAGGTCGCCAGGTCGTCGCGCGCGCTCCGCTCGGCCAGCGCGCGCCAGGCGGCCCGGCGGGCTGGATCGTCTGCTCGCTGCGCGGTCAGCCAGGCGCCACCGGCGATGCCCCAGCGATGGAGTGGCCGGAGCCACGGCATGCCGTGCCGGCGCATGAACGCGTAGCCGCCGCGCACCCCCTCGATGGCGAACGCCACGTTGCCGTTCGTCGCGGCGCCGCCGACGTGCACGACCTCGACGTCGACCAGGAGGCAGCGCCAGCCATGGCGCCTCGCCCGGACGCACCACTCGAGGTCCTCGTTGTAGAAGCGCAGCCGGGCGTCGAAGCCGCCGACCCCCTCGAGCGCCCTGAGGCGGAGCACCTGCAGGCACCCTGACAGCCAGGGCACGTCGACGCTCGCACGACCCGCGGCGCGCCCGCGCCGCCACCGCAGTCGGGCGTGATGCAGGCGGTAGGGGAGGCCCTGGTCCTGGAGCGCGCCGGCGGGCGTGCGCGCCTGCGGCCCGGCCGCGGCCACGCGCGGGTCGTCGAACGCCTCGAGCAGCGCGCTCACCGTGTCGGGGCCGATCATGACGTCGGCGTTCATGTGCAGCAGGAGCGGCCTGCGTGCGTGGCGCGCAGCGGTGTTGACGGCGTCCGCGAAGCTGTGGTTCGCAGCGCTCAGCCAGCTCAGGTGCGGATGCGCGCCGTCGAGTTGCACGGCGAGGCTGGGATCGAAGGCGGTGTCGATCACGCGCACCGGGACGTCCGGTGCGAACGCCGCGAGGCGCTCGAGCGCCTGCGCGAGCAGCGTCGGCGTCCGGTGATGGATGACGGCGACCTCGACGGCCTCTTGACGCATGTCTCGAGCATGCCACGCCGCGGCGCCGCGCGGGGTGGCCCCCACGCTTCTCACGCCGTTCCCACGGTGCTGCCGGTCGGGCCGATGTACGCTCACGAGCGTGCCCATAGGTTCTGAACGCAGCGTGCTCGCCGAGGCCCAGGAGCCTCGGCGAGCACGCGTCGGCGTCGCCCTCGGCGGCGGCAGCGCGCGCGGCTACGCGCACATCGGGGTGCTCTGCGCCCTGGAGCGGCGCGGCGTGCGCCCTGACGTCGTGGTCGGGACGAGCTTCGGCGCGGTCGTGGGTGCGCTCTATGCCTGCGGTCGCGACCTCGAGAGCATCCGCGGCGACGCCGAACGGTTGCGGCGGCGCGACGTCTTCCCGCACATCGTCGACGTTGGCTTCGCGCGTGGCGCGCTGCTGAGCGGCGACCGGCTCGAGGCCTACTTCGAGCGCCTTGTCGACGGCCGCCACTTCGAGGACTGCGACGTGCCGCTGGCCGTCGTGGCCACCGATCTCGACACCGGCGAGCGCGTCACGCTCCGCTCGGGTCCGCTCGCCCCGGCGCTGCGTGCCAGCGCTTCCCTCCCGGGACTCTTCGCCCCGGCGCTGGTCGACGGTCGCCGCCTCATCGACGGTGGCATCGGGACACCGGTGCCGCTCGATGCCCTCCGCGACGAGCGGGTCGACCTGGCGATCGGCGTGGGCGCCGGCGTCGAGGTCAGGGATTCGCTCCCACTGCGCATGGCGCGCGGTGCGGTCCGGGCGGCTCCCGGGCGGTTGCTCGGCTTCGCGTTGGCCCGGGCGCGCGGCGCGGGTCCCTGGGGGGGTCTGATGCAGGCGTTGGCCCTGACGGTCGAGGCCTGGTCGGGCGCCGGTGAGCGCCTGCCCGAGGGCACTGGCGACGAGCTGCACGTCCAGACGCGACCGCCGATCTCGTGGCTGCGCTTCGATCGCGCAGCGCTGGCGATCATCGCCGGCGACGCCGCGATGGAGACCGCCTGGCCGCGCCTGCACGGCTCGCTCGAGCGGTTCGCCGCCGCGACCCCGACGCTGACCTGATCCGTCACATGATCCGTTTGCCGAGCAGGCTCGCCGTCAGCTCGACCATCACCGCGGCGGTCCGGTTCTGCACGTCGAGGGTCGGGTTCACCTCGACCAGGTCCACGCCCGTCAGCCGCCCGTCCGTGGCGATCAGTTCCATGAGCAGGTGCGCCTCGCGGTAGGAGAGGCCGCCGACCACGGGCGTGCCGACGCCCGGCGCCACGGCCGGGTCGAGCACGTCGGCGTCGAGCGACACGTGCACCCGCTCGAGGTGCCCCAACGCTGCGAGCGCCTCGTCGGCCACCGCCGCCATGCCGCGGCGATCGATGTCGGCCATCGTCAGGATCATGAGGCCGAGTCGTTCCGCCAACGCGCGCTCCCCAGGGTCGAGGCTGCGGACACCGACGAGCACGACGTCTTCAGGACGCAGCGCCGGCGCT
>PWQI01000062.1 GCA_003556805.1 Trueperaceae bacterium
CCTGCATGGAGTGCTCGCGCGGGTGCGCGACCTGGGACTCGTGCTGGTCGGGGTCCGCGAGCTACCGCGTGACCACGGCGCCGGCTGAGCGCCTGGCGGGACCGCGGCCCCTGCCCACGGCCCGCCCCCGGCGCAGTACCGTCGGACCATGCCCGACGGCCCCGCCGGTGTGCCGACCCCCGAGCCCATACCGCTGGCGAAGCTGCGGCCGCCCACGCTGCACCCGCGCCACGTGGCACGCGCGGCGCTGACGACGCGGCTCGCGGACGCCTGGCGCTCGCCGGTGACGCTCGTGAGCGCTCCGGCGGGCTTCGGCAAGACCAGCGCGCTGGTCGCCGCGTTGGGCGCTGATGCCGCCCGGGTCGCCTGGGTCGCGCTCGACGAACGAGACGACGACCCTCAGCGCTTCTTCCGGCTCGTCGGCGCGGCGCTCCAGAGCGTCACTGGCCACGGCGCGGTCCTGGAACGCGCGCTGTCCACGCCGCAGGCACCGCCCGTGCCGGTGCTCCTCACGGCGCTGCTGAACGCCCTCAGCGCGGCGCGAAGCGAGGCGCTCTTGTGCCTCGACGACCTCCACCTCGTCGCCGACCGGCAGGTCCACGAGGGACTCGAGTTCCTGGTCGAGCACGCTCCCGAGGGGCTGCGCCTGGTGATCGCCACGCGCGCCGACCCCCCGCTGCCGCTGCACCGCTGGCGCGCCCGCGGGCAGCTGCTCGAGGTGCGCGCGGACGAGCTGCGCCTGAGCGCCGACGACACCGCCGAGATGCTCACGCGCGAGCTCGGCCGGCCGGTCGGGGAGGCGACCGTCGCGGCGGTGCTGCACGCCACTGAAGGTTGGGCGGCGGGCGTGCGCTTGGCATCGCTGGCGCTCGTAGGCGCCGTCGACACCGACGAGCGGGCGCTGGTCGAGCGCCTCGCGCACGGAGCCGGCTACGCGCTGGAGTACCTGGCCGAGGAGGTGTTGGCCCGCCTCGACGGACCGCTCGCCGCGTTCGTGCTCGACGCGGCCGCGCTCGACGCCTTCACGCCCGACCTCGTCGACGCCGTGACCACGCGGGGCGACGCCGACGCGCGCCTGCGCGAGGCGCGCGAGCGTGGGCTGTTCGTCCAAGCCGCGCCCCCGCCCGAAGGCGCCCCGTCCGGCGCCGCGTGGTGGCGCTTCCACCGGCTCTTCCGCACGCTCCTCCGGGGTCGCGCCAACGCAATCGACGCGGAGCGTGAGCCGCTGCTGCGACGCCGCGCCGCCGCCTGGTTCGAGGACCACGGTGCCGCCGAGGCGGCGCTCGAGTACGCGCTGTCGTCGGGCGACACGCGGCGCGGCGCGCGCCTGCTCGACGCGCGGGCGTACGACCTGGTGATGCAGGGCCGCGCCCGTTACGTCGAACGCACCCTCGAGCGTCTCCCCGCGGCAGACCGCGACCGCGCCCAGCGGGCCCGTCTCGCCTACGGTTGGGCGCTCTTGCTGCGCGGACGGTACGACGACCTCGCGCAGCTGACGAGCGTCCTGCAGGACGAGGCGCAGGAGCTCTCGGCAGGCGATCGCGCACAGCTCCTTGCGCTCAGGGCGGTGCTGGCCGACACGCGCGGACGGGCGCACGACGCGCTCGCGCTCGCTTACGAGGTCCTCGACGCAGCGCCCGAGGGGGATCTCGTGACCCGGGCCACGGCCCAGATGGCGCTCGCGGGTGCGCGTCGCGAGCTGGGCGAGATCGGCGCGGCGATCGCCGCGTACGAAGGCGCCATCCCGCTCAGCCGCGCAGCGGGCCTGGCGGTCCCCGAGGGTTTGGCGCGTGCACACCTCGGCCTGCTCTACCTGCAGCGCGGGCAGTTGAGCAAGGCGATCTCGGTGACGCAGCCGTTGGAAGGTGCGGCGGGCCATCCGGCCACCGCGGCGGCGCTGCTCTCACGCTGTTCGGCGCTCCTGGAACGCGACGAGCTCGCGGCGGTCCGTGCCGCGCTCCCGGAGGCGACGGCGCTCGCCGAGCGCGGCGGCCAGCCAGCCGTGCTCGTGAACGCGCAGCTCACCTGGAGCCGGCTGCATGAGGCCGATGGTGATCGCCACCGTGCCGACGCCGCGCTCGAGGCGGCGCGGACGCTGGTCGAGCGCGGTGTCCCCACCTGGGTGCGGGCGCTGGTCGCGGCCCGTTCGTGCGAGGCGAGCGCGGCTGCAGGTGCGTTCGATGCGGCCGAGGCCCAGCTCGTCGGCGGCGAGGCCCTCGGGGCACGCGGGCCGGTGAGCGCGGCGCTCGCGCTGGCACGCGTGCGGCTGCTCCTGCGGCGCCGCTCACCCGGTGACCTCGACGCCGCGCTCGCGATCACGAGCGCGCTCGTGGCCAACGCCGGCGCCAGCGATCCGGGCGACGGCGTGCGCATCGGGGCGCTCGTCGTCCAGGCGTCGACGCAGGCCGCGAGCGGCGACGCATCGTCGGCGCACACGTCGTTGGCACGGGCCGTTCGCATGGCCGAACCCGAGGGGTTCGTGCGCACGTTCGTCGAGGCCGGCCTCGAGTGCGCGGCGATCCTCGGCCGCCTCGGCCACCCGTACGCCCGGCGCCTGCTCGCGGCGTTCCCGAGCGAGGTCCGTGCCCGCGTCTTGGGAGCGACGCCCGAGCCGGCGCTGCAGGCTGCGACCCGGCGCGAGCGCGACATCCTGCGCGCGTTGGCCACGGCCGCCACCTACGGTCGCATCGCCGACGACCTCGGCGTGAGCGTGAACACCGTCCGGTTCCACGTCAAGAACCTCTACGCCAAGCTCGGGGTCGGCACGCGGCTCGAGGCCGTGGAGCGCGCGCGGATGCTGGGGTGGCTCGGGGACGACGGCACCTAGGCCGCGACCAGCGCCGCGTCGAGCGCCCGCGCGTACGTGTTCGCCAGGCCCTCGTCGAGCACCACGAAGCGCACCACCTCTGGCACCTCGTGCTTCGTGACCGCGGCGATCACCGCAGCGACGGCCACCTCGGTGGCCTGGTCGAGCGGGTAGCGGAACGCGCCCGTGCCGATGGCGGGGATGGCGAGCGTGTGGACACGCAGGCGCCGGGCGGCGTCGAGGCAGGCCGCGTAGGTGCGTTCGAGGGTGGCGAGTTCGCCGGCGTTGCCGCCCCGCCAACGCGGCGTGGTGGTGTGGATCACGTGCGTCGCCGCCAGCCGGAAGCCGGGAGTGACGGTGGCCTGGCCGTAGTCGATGCCGCCGATCGCGCGACAGGCGGCGGTGAGTTCGGGGCCGCCCATGGCGTGCACGGCGCCGTCGACGCCGGCGGTGCCGAACAGGCCCCTGTTGCTCGGGTTGACGATCGCGTCCGCCGTCTGCTGCGTGATGTCACCGATCACGACCTCGAGGCGCGTGGTGCCGCCAGCCTGGTGGGCGACCTCGGCCTGGTGGACGGTGCGCGCCGGGTGCGTCGGCGTGCGGCCTGCCGACGCGTCGGTGGCCCGCGCTGGTCTCGCGGTGCTGGACGCCGCCTGCCGGTACGCCTGCTTGGCGGAGCGGAGGCCGCGCTCGGCGTCGAGCATCGAGGCGCGCTTCGAGGACCCCACGTCCATGTCGAGGTGGTACTTCATGCGGTGCGCGACCTTCGCGCTCATGGCGTGGTCGCGTGCGCGGCTTCGCTCGAGCAGCTGCGCCAGGTCCCGGAGGCTCTCATCGCGCGACGCGTCGGCGGGCCACGAGTCGACTTGCGCGCGCAGCGACGTGATCGCCTGCTCGGCGTCGTCGAAGCGGCCGCCACGAACGAGTGGCTCGATGCGACCGACGGCGTCGGCGTAGGCGTGCTTGCGCTGCGCGGCTGCCACGGCCGGGTCGACGGCTCGGGCGGCGAGCTCGTCGGGATCGAGCAGCTGCAGGTCGAGCGTGACGTCGAGCGTCTCGTGCGCGCCCGTGTAGGTGTCGTCCCAGGAGAGGCGCAGCGGCGGTAGCGCGGAGTGGGCGTCGAGCTCGATCGTGACGAGCACGTCGCGCGGCATGCCGCCGACGAGGTCGGGGAAGCCGATGCGACCCGCCTCGAGACGCGCCCCACCGCCGGCGGCGACGAAGCGAGCGGCGGCGCCGTCGAACGCCAGCCGCACGCGGCGGCCGCGCAGCGACGACAGGCTGGCGATCTCGGTCTCGAAGAGCTCTGGGAGCTGGTGGGGTGTCTCGACGAACGTGAACGTGCCGCCCCCAGCCGTGCTGATGGCGCTCATGAGGCGCTCGTCGAAGTGTGCGCCGAGGCCGACGGCGCTGGTGGAGACGCCGTGGTCGGTGAACGCCTTCGCAACGTCGGCGGCGATCTCCACGGGTCTGGTCTCGCCGACGTTGGCCCGACCGTCCGACAGCAGGACGACGCGCGCCATGCCGGGCGCGTGCTCCAGCGCGAGCCCTTGCGTGAGACCCTCGACCCAGCCGCCGTGCAGCGCCGTCGAGCCGCCCACGCCGATGTGCTCGATCGCGTCGTGCACCGCCGAGAGGTCGTCGTGCACGACGACGGTCGGGACGACGACCCCGACGTGGCTGTCGAACGCGACGACCGCGACGGCGTCGCCGGGCTGCAACACCGTGAGCGCCTGTTGCGCGGCGCGCTTGGCGTAGGCGAGGGGCTCGCCGCCCATCGATCCGGAGCGGTCGATCACGAGCGCCAGCGTGACGGCCTCGCGGTCGCGTTCGACGCCTGGCACGCCGACCTCGATGCGCAGGAGGGCGTCGACGCGGCCGCCGGCCCGCGGCAGGGCGCCGCGCTCGGGCGTGAGGCTGACGGTGGGAAGGGGCAGATCGGTCATGTGGGTCTCCTTCCGGGAGCCGGTGAGGGGTGGGTGGCCGCTGCGTGTGGCGATGGGAGGGACGGGCCGACGGACGCTCGGCGCGAGGGCGTGATGGGCTCGGCAGGTGTTCGGGGTGGTCGGTTGCGTCTGGTGCTCAGCGCTTGGTGACGCGCTCGAGGGCGATCTGCTCGAGGCGCGCCAGGATGGCGTCGCGCAGGGTGTTCCAGGCCGCCGGGGTGGTGGGGTCCTGGAAGTCGTGACGGACGTGCAGTTCGAGCCCGTCGAGGAGGTCGTACCGGGTGAAGACCGTCGCGCTCTGCTGGCGCTGTGGCTGGAGCGGCTCGGCCCGCGACTCGAAGACGTCGTGGTGGACGTCATCGTCGTCGTCGAACGGGTCTGCGGGCGCGCGCCGATGGAGCGCATGCGGTGGTGGCGCGGACATCGCTGGCAGGTCGTCGTGTTGATCGTCACGATCGTCGCCGCGCTCCTCGTGGCGCCCCTGGAGCGGCGCCAGACCGGCGCGGCGCCGCATGGCGTCGAGCTGCGAGCGCGCGCTCGGCCGCAAGTGCGTGAAGCGCATCGGCGTCGCGGTGGGGCCACCGGGCGCGAGGTCGAGCCCGAGTCGGAGTTCACCCAGGAGGAAGCGCGCGAGGGTCTCACGGTCGTGCGCGTGCAAGAAG
>PWQI01000322.1 GCA_003556805.1 Trueperaceae bacterium
CCTATCATGGCGCCACGAAGCTCAATCGGCAAGCGCACTGGAGAGGGAGGCGTGGCAGCGACCATCCGTGACGTGGCGAAGCGGGCAGGCGTGTCGTTCAAGACCGTGTCACGCGTCTTGAACGACGAGGCCACGGTGCGTCCCAGCACGCGCCAGCGCGTGCTGGACGCCATGGACGCGCTCGGCTACACCCCCCACCACACCGCCAGGCAGATGCGGACGCGGCGCTCGAACACCATCGGCCTGATCAGCGACGAGATCGCCACGAGCCCGTTCGCCGTCGACATCGTCAAGGGTGCCCAACTCGAGGCGTGGCGCCACGGGATGCTCCTGCTGGTCGTGAACACCGAGCGAGACGCCCAGCACGAGGCCGATGCCATCGCGACGCTGCTGGAGCGTCGCGTCGAGGGGATCGTCTACGCGGCCATGTTCCATCGCTCGGTCGAGCCGAACGACCGCTTGCGCCACGTGCCAGCGGTACTGATCGACTGTTTCGAACCCAACGGGGCTTACCCCGCCGTCGTACCCGACGAGGAGCAGGGTGGCCACCTCGCGACCCGGACGCTCATCGAACACGGTCATCGGCGCATCGGCTTCGTCAACCTCGACCCGGTCGCGAGCGCCGCGGCCTCCGCAGGTCGACTGGTCGGCTATCGGCGCGCACTCGCCGAGGCCGGCCTCCCGTTCGACCCCGAGCTCGTCCGCCATGCAACGACGGCTACGGACCAGGGCTACACGCTGACAGCGCAACTGCTCGACCTCGAGGACCGTCCAACGGCTCTGTTCTGCGGCAACGACCGCATGGCTGTCGGCGCCTACTGCGCCATCTACGAGCGCGGCCTGCGGATCCCTGCCGATGTCGCCGTCATCGGTTTCGACGACCAAGAGGAGATCGCCGCCTACCTGATGCCCGCGCTCACGACCATCGCTCTCCCGCACCTGGAGATGGGTCGATGGGGCGTCCGACGACTGCTCGACCTCGTCGCAGCGGACGGCGAGCCGCTCGCGGACACGCCAGCGCATGCAACACCGCACCGCCTGACCTGCCCACTCGTCACCCGAGACTCGGCCTAGGAGGTCGCCCGATGCGTCACTGACTGATCAGATCGACAATGACAACGTTGTCTTCTTCGTCTTCGCCTCCTCAACGTGAGGTACCCACATCGGGCGTCGGCCCCCGGAGAAGGGAGGCATCTCACCTCGCACCTCACACCATGACACCGCGTACGACCACCAGAGCACGGCTTCTCGGAACGGAGTATCCCATGGCATCGATCGTCCGCTTCACCCTCAGCACCCTCCTCCTCCTTGCGCTCGCAAGCGGCGCCGCACAGCAGATCACCGCGTGGGTGATCGATGGTGAGTCCGAGCGCCCCTTCTTCGTCCAAGTCGAAGAAGCGTTCAACGCCGCCTACGCGGACGACGGATTCTCCGTGAACGTCGTCCGCCTGCCGTCCATCAACGACGCCCTGCAGGCAGGGTTCCTCAGCGGCGACCTGCCAGGGGTCATCATGCTCGACGGACCGAACATGGCCAGCTACGTGTGGTCGGGCCAACTCGCCCCACTCGATCCGTACCTCAGCGACGAGTTGCTGGCGGGCCTGTTGCCGGCGATCATCGACCAGGGCACCTACAGCCCAGACGGCAACCTGTACGCCATCAGCCCCTACGATTCGAGCGTGCTGTTGTGGGGCAACCGTTCGTACCTGGAGCAGGCCGGCGTCAGGATCCCCACCAGTGTCGCCGATGCCTGGACGTTCGAGGAGATGGACGCCGCCCTCGCTGCGTTGGCCGAGCTGCCTGAGGTGACATGGCCGGTCGACATGAAGCTGAACTACACCGGTGAGTGGTACTCGTACGGCTTCTCGCCGTTCCTGCAAGCATGCGGAGCCGACCTCATCGATCGCGAGACCTGGCAGGCGAGCGGCACACTCGACTCGCCGGCCGCCATCGAGTCTCTCGAGCGGTTGCAGAGCTGGGCAACGAACGACTGGATCGTGCCAGCTGCAGCGGGTGACAACCGCTTCTTCGGCGACAAGACGGCCGCCCTGGCGTGGGTCGGCAACTGGATGTGGCGCGTCCACCAAGAGGGCCTCGGCGACGACCTCGTGCTGATCCCGGCACCGAAGTTCTGCGGGGACGACCAAGCCTCTCCGAACGGTGGCTGGAGCTACGCGATCCCTGCCGTCGCAGAGCACAAGGAGATCGCTGGCGCCTTCATCGAGTTCGCGATGTCGACCGAGCAGGTCGCGTTGTACGCCGACATCACAGGCTACGTACCCGCCCGCCACTCGGCCATCGAACTGAGCGCGCTCTACGGTGCCGGCGGTCAAGGCGCCCTGATGGCCGAGCAGTCCGCGACGATCGCCGTCGTGCGCCCGGTCCACCCGGCGTATCCGGTCATCTCATCGGCCTTCGGTCGTGCCATGAACGACATCCTCGAAGGTGCCGACGTCGCCACGGCCCTCGCCCGCGCTGCTCGCGTCATCGACGAGGACATCGCCGACAACGACGGCTATCCGCCCTTCGACACGACCCGCTGAGCCCGGCTCGGGGGAGGCGAGTCGCAGTTGCGCTCACCTCCCCCGTCCGACGTCCAGGTTGCAGGTCGCCTGCCAACCGACACTCCGGCGCGACCGAAAGGGGTGCCCGGCATGATCCAACGACCTCCCCCGGAGGCCTCCCCCACGCCTCCACGCACCGCGCCCTCGCACTCGGGACGACTCTCGGCGTTCCTCCACGAGACGGCGTTGATCGCGCCTGCAGCGATCTTGCTCATCGTCTTCTTGATCCTCCCGTTCTTCATGGCGGGTTACCTCTCGTTCACGAACGAGCGGCTCGTTCCACGCCCGATTCCGACGCGCTTCGTGGGCTTCGACAACTACACCCGCGTGCTCGGCGATCCGGACTTCTGGCAAGCGTTCAGGAACACCTTCTACTTCGCCCTGCTGGTCGTGCCGCTCCAACTCTCGATGTCGCTCGGCGCGGCGATGCTCCTCAACGGCCGCCTCCGCTTCCGCTCCTTCTTCAGGAGCGTGGCACTGCTGCCGCTCGTGACGCCGATCACGGTGATCATCGTGATCTGGGCGGCCATGTTCCAGATCCCAGACGGGCTCCTGAACAACCTGATCCGCCTGTTCGGGTACCAAGGGGGCTTCGTCAACTGGCTCGGTGATGCACGCTGGGCGATGCCGTCGATCGTGCTCCTATCGGCGTGGGCAACGTTCCCGTTCCAGATGCTGATCTATCTCGCTGGCCTCCAGGGCATCCCCATCGAACGCTACGAGGCGGCGCGCATCGACGGGGCGAACACCTGGGCGCAGTTCCGCTACATCACCCTCACGGGTCTTCGGAACGTCCACGTGTTCGTCATCATCACGACGACGATCCAAGCCTTCAAACTCTTCGTGCAAGTCGACCTGCTCACCCGCGGTGGTCCGCTCGGCTCGACCAACACCCTGGTGCGTTACATGGTCCAGGAGGGTTACTCGGCACAGCGCATCGGCTACGCCTCGGCGATCGCCGTCATCTTCTTCCTCCTCGTCGCGACGTTCGCGTTGCTCCAGAGGGCGTTGATCCCCAATGACTAGCCGCACCGCACGCTACGTGCCGACCGTCCTCGCCATCGTCATGGCCATCGTCGTCTTGGTGCCTCTGTCGATGATGTTCACCGTGAGCCTGAATCCCGACGAGGCCCAGATCCAGATCACGCTCGGAACGGTACGAGCCTTCATCCCGCACGTCGTCTCGCTCGAGAACTACCAGCAGGTCCTGGCCGACCCGCATCAGCCGTTCCTGCGCTACCTCCTCAACACCGTGATCATCGTCGTCGGCATCGTCGGTCTCGGTCTCATCGTCAACGCGTCCGCCGCGTTCGCACTCGCCTGGGGCCAGGGGGCCTATCGGAAGCTGTTCATCGGCGTCGTGATCGCGGTCTACGTGATCCCTGGCGAGAGCCTCGTGCTGCCGCTCTTGCTGATGATGAGCAGGGTCGGTTGGATCGACTCGTACCAGGTGCAGATCGTGCCGTTCATCGCCAACAGCTTCGCGATCTTCCTCTTCTACCAGTTCTTCACCGGGATGCCACGCGAGCTCATGGAAGCGGCCAAGATCGACGGTGCAGGGCTGCTGCAGACCTTCTTCCGCATCGCGCTCCCTCTCTCCATGCCGGTGGTGTCGACGCTCGCCATCCTCGGCTTCCTCGACGCCTGGAACAGTTACCTCTGGCCGCTGATGGTGACGAGGGGCCCCGAGTACCGCCCACTCAGCGTTGCGATGGCCACCTACTTCACCAGCCAGCAAGCGTTCTGGGGCAACGTCATGGCGTTCGCCGTTCTGATGACGCTGCCGGTGCTCGTCGTCTATCTCATCTTCCAACGCTGGTTCGTCGCATCGGTGATGAGTTCAGGCGTGAAGGGCTAGGACTGATCACCGTGACCGACAGCACTCCCTCCTCCTTCGACAGCGCGGTGCAGGCCGACCCGCACCGCCCCCGATTCCACTTCCTGCCACCATCGGGGTGGATGAACGACCCGAACGGCCTCGTGTTCGTCGACGGTCGGCTCCACCTCTTCTACCAGCACAACCCGCACGGTCCCTTCCACGACCGGATCCACTGGGGGCACGCCGTGAGCGACGACCTCGTGCACTGGCAGCACCAACCGATCGCGCTGACACCCACGGCGGGCGGGTACGACACCGAGGGGGGTTGGTCAGGGTGTGCCGTCGTGCATGACGGTGTTCCGACGCTGGTCTACACCGGCCTCGCGCCCCGTCAGGTCCAGTGTCTGGCGACGAGCCGCGACGACCTGGTGACCTGGACGAAGGAGAGCGAGCCCGTGCTCAGCCAGCCGCCGCCTGGCCTCGACATCGTCGGCGATCCACCCGAGATCCGCGACCCCTGGGTATGGCGTGACGGCGAGCACTGGTCCATGCTCTTGGGCAGTGGCGTGCGCAACGGCACCACGGACGGTGTCGATGGACCCGAGGGCGTGCTGCTCCTGTACCGGTCGATCGACCTCCGCACCTGGGAGTACCTGGGTGTGGCACATCGCGGTCGCTTCGCAAGCGATACCAGCGTTTGGGAGTGCCCGAACCTCTTCAGCCTCGACGGCAGCGATGTCCTCCTCGTCTCCGAGCAGTTGGAGTACAAGCACACGTACGTCCAGTCGGGCCGCTTCGACGGCCGCACCTTCACGCCTTCGTGGACCGGCACCACCGACCACGGTTCGTTCTTCTACGCAGGGCTCAGCTTCCTGGGTCCATCGCAACGACGTCTGCTGTTCGGCTGGATCAAGGAGGGCCGCACGTACGATGCGCACCGGCCGGGGGCATCGTGGTCAGGGGTCCTCTCGTTGGCCCGCGAGCTGAGCGCAGCACCAGACGGCACGCTCC
>PWQI01000374.1 GCA_003556805.1 Trueperaceae bacterium
ATCGCCTTCTGCCAGGCCTACGCCGACCTCCCGGAGCGGGGCCCGCTTGTTGCGGTGCCGTCGAGCTACCACACCGTCACCGAGGACGAGCTCGCCGCGGCGGGCGTGAACCTGGTCATCTACGCCAACCACCTGCTGCGCAGCGCCTACCCCGCCATGCTCGCCACCGCCCGCTCCATCTTGCAGCACGGCCGCTCGGCCGAGGCGGACGCCGACATGCTCCCCATCGTCGACCTGCTCGAGCTGATCCCGGGCACGCGCTGACGCGATGGGGCTGCGGCTCGCGACGCGATGAGGGCCCGGCTGCAGGGCCTCCGGCGGCAGGCGGGCCGGTACTTCGGGGCCGTCGCCTGGCTCTTCGGGATCGTGTTCCAGCGCTACCGGCGGCGGGCGCTGTTCTCGTTCGCAGCGTCAGCGATCGGCGTCGCCCTCGTCGGCGCCGGCATGGCGGCGGTGTTCGCCCTCGTGTCGGTGCTGGAGACGGGTGGCAGCATCGGCATCGCGGGCATCGAGGTATCGACCGGCGACGGCACGCCCATGGCCGTCCTCGCCGCGGTGGCGGGCATGATGATCCTCGTCGGCGCGGCGGCCGTGTTCGCCGCGCGGGCCACGGCGGTCGGTGTCGCGAGCGACCTGCTCGCGTACCTGACAGCGAGCGCCGTCGCGACCTACGGTGGGCTCCCGCCCCACCCGCTCGACTTCCGGAGCGATCGTCACCTGCGCGCGGCGGTCGGCCGTCTGCGCAGCGGTTACGCGCGTCGCTGCTTCCTCGTAGTGCGTCAGACCTTCGAGGCGCCCGTGCTCCTGCTGACGTTCGCTGGAGGCATCGCGGCCCTGATCTGGCTGCAGCCGGCGGCGGCGGCAGCCGTCAGCGTGGTGATCCTGGCAGCGTTGCCGGTGTACTACCTGGTCAACATGGCTGCCGTCCAGGCCACGAAGCGCTTCGAGGCCCTGGGCAAGCCGGCCTCGCGCGAGACGCGTACCCTGACGGAGACGTTCGCGGCACGGCCGCACGACCCAGAAGGCGCGGTCCATGCCGCCTTCGGGAGCGCCTCGCCGGTGCAGGAGCGGCTTCGGAGCTTCGCGCAGCGCTTCCTGGCGACGGTGCGGGCCGACCTCACCAGCCAGGTGACCGGCGCCGTCGCGCTGTTGGGGCTGCTCGCGTACCTCGGCAGCCAGGTGCTGGCGGGGAGCCTGTCGATCACCGCGGCCGTGGCGTTCATGCTCGTGCTGCGCTTCGTCCTCGCCGCGATGCGGGGCGTGTTCCGCGGGTTCGCCCTGATCTCCCGCCACTACCCGTCGGTGTACCGGTTCCACCTGTACGCCGCAGGCCAGGAGCGGCGCCGCTCGTTGCCCGACGACGTCACGTTCCGGCTGCGGTTGATGCCAGGCGGGCTGAGGGCACCGGACGCGCCGAGGCGCACCTGGCGCATCGGTCCAGGTGCCGTGCTGGGCGTCAACGCACCGGTGAGCCCGTCACGGTACTCGGTGTGGTACTTCGCCTCGCTGCTGGCGAACGGCGGCGACATGGAGCAGGCCCTGGCCGTGCGCGACGCCACCAGCGTGGCGGCCATCCCACCGCCGCCGCGTGCGGCCACGTCGCTCCGTGACCACTTCGGCTTCGCCGCCGATGCGAGCTACGAGGGTGTCAGCCGCGAGATCGGTCCTGAGGCTGCGGCGCGGGTGCGGGTCGCGGGCGTCACCTCGCTCGACTCGGTGCACGAACCCGAAGCGTTCGCCGCGCTGCGGGGAGCCGCGAACCGGGCGCTCGCCCTGGCCGCGGCGCGGCGCTCCGACGCCCGCGTGGTCGTCGCACCCGCCCGGTTTCTCCCCGACGACGTCGGCGCCACGGCTGGCCGCCAGCTGATCGTGGCGCGGCATCGCATCCCCCCCCAGCGCGACATCGCCGACGTCCACGTCGTGGCTGCCAGCGACAGCGCCATCGCCGCTTGGGGGAGCCCGGCCTGGGTACGCGCGAACTGGCCTGCCATCCGCGCGCACGTGCGAGCGTACGAGGAGGAGCTGCAGCGTACGCTGGGCGACGACAGCGACGACGACGAGAGCGACGAGGACGACGCCTGAGGCGCTGCTGCGGGTCACCAACCGATGCGACGCTCGAAGACCTCGAGCGGGTACAGGTCGTGCGTGGCGATCGAGGCGAAGCGTCCCGGGCCCTCGACCCCCTCGAGCTCGCGCTCGAGTGCGACGATCTCGTTCGGCCCGAAGCAGACCCGCGCCAGGGTGCGGCGGACGGACCATGGCACCGTCGTGCTCTCGTTCGAGAAGCCGGGATCGGGCACGCGCCAGCCTTCACCGTAGTACGCCCGCAAGAACGCCTCCGTCGCCGTCGGGATCGCAGCCACCACGTCGCGGAAGGGGACCCGCTCGACCTCGCTGAAGCCGTCGAGCGACAGCTCGAGCGCGGCTTGCTTGTGCGCCCACACGCGCCCCCGCTGGTACCACACGGGCCGCGCATCGAGGTGCAGGTCGATGCCGTCGTCGGGCGCGCGCACCCGGAAGGGTTTGCCACGCCGGTTGACGCTGACCTCGAAACCGGCCCCGACGAGCCGCCGCATCACGTCGGCCGCTTCGCCCTTGACGTCCTCGGGCCGCGTCTGGAACGACACGTAACCGACGTCGAAGTCGTCGTCGCCGGGGATGAAGTCGCCGTCGCGATAGCGGCCGAGCAGCGTGCCGTACAGCAGGAAGAGCGGGCGCCCGAACAGCGCCTCGAACGCCGCGTTGGTGCGCGCGTACGAGGCCAGGTACGCGTCCTGCTGACGGCGCACCGCCGCGCCGTCACGCCGCACGCGCCCCTTCTTGTCGATGGCTGGGCCCGACGCTGCTCCGGAGAGGAGGGTGCCCGTGCCGTGCGGCACGATGCACACGGCATGGTCGCCCTCCCCGAAGCCGAGCGGCGCGCCCCGGCGGCCGTCCGGCAGCAGGGTGTGCACGGCCAGCGCCGCGCGCTGCGGGAAGGCCCCTAGGGCAGGCCGGCGGATGAGCAGGTCGAAGGGCGCCAGGCGCCCGCTCGTCGCGAGCGTCAGTGGTCGGATGCCGACGCCGTCGACCATCACCTCGACGCCGACGGCGTCACGACCCTCGGGGCTGCTGCGGTCGACGAACCCTCGCAGGCGCAGCCCGAGGAACGGCTTCGTCACCCGGAAGGTCCCAGCCACGCGCTCCGCGCTCGAACGCGGCGCGGTCCGCGGCGCCTGAACCTCGACGTCGAAGTGCGGGTCGGTGACGTCGGTCGCGGCGTGCCGGTGGAGCCCGGCCTGGGCGGCGAACTGCAGGCTCTGACGGTTCGCGATGGTCGGTTCGCCGTCGAGTCGCTCGACGGCGGCGCGGTAGACGTCGGTCGCCTCGTCGCGCCGGCCATGCGCCTCGAGCGCTCGCGCACGCACCAGCATGACCCGCACGTCGCGCGTCAAGCGATGGGCCGCCGCGAGCCCGACGTCCTGCAGCGCCGGAGGCAGCGCGCGCCGCACCGTGCCGGCGGCTGCCCGCGTGATGCGCGAGAGGCGGCTCACGTCAGGCGCTCGAGGATGTGCCGCAGCTTGGTGCTCGACGTGTGCATCGTGTACGAGAAGTACACGATCTCGACGCCCAGCGGCGCGAACACCCGCTCGAGCTCGAGCCATTTCGGTGTGCCCTTCCAATCGTCGCCGACGAACATCCGGTCGAACTTCAGGTTGTTCCAGGCTTCCAGCTTGTCCATGTTCGTCTGCGGCACGACCTCGTCGACGTACTTGATGCTGGCGACGATCTCCATGCGCTCGAGGAACGGGATGACAGGTGGGTGGGCCTTCCGCTGGCTGGCGAGCTCATCGGTCGTGACGCCCACGATGAGGTGATCGCACGCCAGCCGCGCTCGCTTGAGGAGGTTGAGGTGGCCGATATGGAACAGGTCGTACACACCGGTCGTGTAGCCGATGATCTTCAACGGGTACCTCCGCAACGGCACGGCGCCGATGCGAGCACGCCGTGTCGCGCCTGCTCGTCGACGCCAGAGTATCGCACGTACCGAGCACGAGCCACCGCGCTGCACGCTTCGTGCGTCACGCCCACCCACCGCCGCCATCGATGAGGTGCACGCTGTCCGTGATGACGACCTCGCAATCGTCGTCGAGGGCCGCCTGGTGCGCGTCTGCACCGCGGAGCGTGGAGGCCCCCGCACGCACGCCAGCGGCGCGCACCGCAGCGACGACGTCACGATGGCTCAGGTAGCGGTCGTCGCCACGCGGCATCAGCAGCAACCACAGCGTGCCTGCCCTCGCCAGGCGAAGGCGCTCGTCGAGGTTCTCGCCGGTCGTGCCCAGCAGCCCGAGGCGCAGCTCGGGTGCGCATGCTTGCGCCCGCAACGCCTTCTCCACCTGCCGGAAGAGCAGCACGGTACGCGCCTCCATGCCGTGGCGTCGCACGTCGGCCACGACCGCTTCGACCGCCTTGCGCGTTGTCACCTTGAGGTGCAGGTAGACGACGTCCACGCGCCGGGCCGCGCACGCGCGCAGGTACGTCGCCAACGTCGGCACCCGTTCGGCTGGCAGCAGCGTCAAGCCGGCGATCTCGTCGGCGCGGAGATCGGCGACGGCGCCATGACCATCGGTCGTGCGGTCGACGTGCGCATCATGCATCAGCACCGGCACGCCGTCGGCGCTGAGGCGAACGTCGACCTCGACGGCCCGGACCCACCCCGGCAGGCGCGCCAGGCTCGAGAGCGTCTGTTCGGGGTACCCAGCGTGCCGGCCGCGGTGCGCCACGACGCGCGGCCGGAGCGCGGCCAGCTGCTCCGCGTCAAGCATGCCCAGCGACGGCCGATCCGCCATCCCCGACGGCGGAGCCGTCGCGCTCCAGCGGATACAGGTCGTCCCAGCCGGCGGACCGGAACCCTGCCTGACCGGGCAACGTCGCGCGGGCCGACGCGAGGCGCCCCCGCAACGCTCGGTACTCGGTCGGCGTGATGAGGGCCCGCGCGAGGTGCGCCAGCACCGACCGCGGGATCGCGTCGAGGTGGTAGGTGAAGGCCGGGTCCGGGACCCGCCAGCCAGGGCCGTACTGCCACTCGAAGAAGCGCTCGACGTGGCGTGGCACGAGCACCTCCTGGTCGCCCAGGCGATGGCTGATGGCCGGCAACCAGTGCTCCTGGCTACTCGGCATGCTGAAGTGGTTGTGGGCCCACACGCGCCCGTCCTCGAACCACAGCGGTCGCACGTCCAGATGCACGTCCAGATGCACGTCCGTGTCGGCGTCGCCGGCCTCGGCAGCCGCGGCAGGGTGCGACAAGCGGAACAGGCGTCCTCGGCGGTTGAACGACACGGTGAAGCCCGCCTCGACCAGGCGCTCGATCACGTCGAAGGTCTCCGCCTTCACGCGCAGCGGGTCCGTCGCGGATGCCACGTACCCGACGTCGAAGTCGTCGTCACCGGGGATCAGATCGCCATCGCGCCAGGCGCCGAGCAAGGTGCCGTACATCAGGAACAAGGGCCGCTGGAACCGTGCCTCGAACGCCGCCCGAGCGTGGTCGTAGAGGCGCAGGTAGCCAGCCCGTCGCCGCGCAAGGTCGCGCTCGTTCGGTGGCACGGCGCCCTTCTTGTCGAGCGTGCGACCCTCGCCAAGCCGATCACGCAGGGAGCCGTCGCCATGGGGTACGCCCACCACGAAGCCGCAGCCCCCTCCTGGGCTTCGCAAGGCGCGGCCGTCGGCCGCGCGCACGCGCAGCCGCGACTCGGCCGGGAAGCCGGCCAGCGTCGCACGCCGGATGGTGAAGGTGAACTCCGGTCGGGCCGCGCTGCCGCCGGTATGGAGCGACCGGATCACGTGGTCGTCGAGTTCGACGTGCACCCGCTGGACGCCCCGCCGGGTGAAGCCGAACAGGCGCAGCCCGTCGTGGGTGAACTCGGCCGTGAAGCGTCCCGCCGACACCCCCGGCGCCGGGGTCGCGCTCCTGGCCGACACGAGTCGGCACGACAGCAGCGGGTCGGCCACGCGCGCACCAGCGAGCACGGCGTGCATGCGCTCGCGAGCGAACTGCGCCGCGTGCAGCCAGCGCACGTCGGCCCTTCGGGCGCTCCCGCCCGCCACGGCGCACGCCGCCTCGTACCGCCCCAGGGCGGCTCGGGCGCGCCCGAGGCGCTCCAGCGCCTGCCCGGACGTGAGGTGCCAGGCGGCCCCCGGTCGCGCGACGCCGAGCCCCGTCGCGGCGCCATGCACCGCCCACCACACCAGCGGGTGGTCGAGGTACACGGTGACGAGCTTGGCCAGACGAACGTTCATGGAGGGCGCGCGATCTCCAAGGCCGTGTGCGCGGCTGCGCCAACCGGCCTGCGTGCGTGACTATACCCCTGGTGCGACGGCCTCGATACGGCCACCGAGAGGGCATCGACCTCGACGGAACCGGGCCCTTGCCTCACCGTGCGACGATCGCGAAGCCGGGCGGGACGAGCACCTCGGACACGTCGAGCGGACGCGTACGGATCGCCTCGACCGAAGCGGCAGCCGGCCCCCGCGCCGCAGCGCTCACCAGCATCGCGACCCGCGGAGCGCTGCCCTCGAGGTACGCCTCCACGTCGTCCCCGTCGTTGCGAACCCATCCGACGACACCAAGCCGGTTCGCGCGGCGAGCGAGCCAGCGCCGGTACCCGACGCGCGTCACACGACCCGATATGCGCACGAGTGCCCGAAGCCGGTCGGACGCTGGCGCTCGGGGGGCGTGACCGACGTTCGGCACGAACGCCTCGATCAGCGCAGCTGCGACGTTGACCGGCGCGCCGAAGACGGGGAAGGGGTGCATCATGATGTCGGGCGTGCCGTTGATCTCGATCACGGCGGCGCGTTGTCCGTCCAGCGGCAAGGTCGGATCCTCGACCAGGATGTCGACCCCGCCGTACGCGAGTCCTTCGATCGCTCGGACGGCCCGGGCGGCAGCCTCGGTGATGGAGGGATGTGTCGTCGCGCTCAGTTCGACGCTGTCGCCGCCTCGCGAGAGGTTCGCGACCGAACTCAGGATCACGGTCATCCCCACTGGAGGCACGGACGTCGGCCCAAGCCCTCGTCGCTCCAAGAGCGCCGGCTCGCGATCGAGTTCGATGGGTTTCGACTTGAGGTACGGGTTGAACCGACGTGCTTCGTTCTTCCGCTCGACCAGTTCGCGGATGGTGGAGCGTCCGTCACCGACGACAGAAGCGGGGAGCCGCTCGATCACCGACAACGATCTGCGTCCTGTTGCGAGCACGCGTAGGTCACGTCCCGAGACGTGTCGCTCGACGAGAATGCGTCCGTCGTCGAAACCGGCATCGAGCGCTGCCCCGAGCGCGGCATCGAACGCCCGAGCATCGGCGATCCCGGCCGTCACGCCGAGCCCCTGACGCCCACTGGCAGGCTTCACGACCACCGGATAGCCGATGGTTCGGGCGTAATGGCGCGCGGCATCGAGCTGCGTGGTCGTGAACGAGCGCCCCTCCGGCACCGGCAGACCCTGACTGGCGAGCATCCTCCGGGTCTCGGCCTTGTCCTTCACCGCACGGAAGGCCGACCGCGGCATGGACGCGAGGCGCGAGAGGAAGAAGCACACGTCGTCGCCGTGCTCCGCTTCAGCGCAGAAGCGTCGACGATCATGACGCCGGGTCGTGATGCCGGCGAGCAACGCCGCAGCTTCGAGCATCATCTGCGCCGAGTACGTCTTGACGCGAGCGCGCACGACGTGAACGTCATACTGGTTCGGTTCCGTGCTCATTGCGGTGCACACCCTTCGCCGATACCTCATCCGTCTGACGCGCTCAGCGTAGCAAGTCGAGCTTCGCCTCAGCCGCGCCAACGCTTCGCCTCAGCCGCGCCCACGGTCAACGATTACCGACCGCACCTCCTGCCCTGCAAAGGCACCTCGCGTCGACCTGCCGTCACGAAGCCGCGGGGCGGCGCTAGGTACAATCCGGACCGAGCGTGACCGTGGAGCTCGCCCTTGCCGTTGGCGAACCTCCACCAAGGAGGCGCACGACACCATGATCGGGCCTACGCGGTTCGTCGACGCCCTCCAGCAGGCGGGTGTCCGCTTCGTCTCCGGTGTGCCGGACTCGCTCCTGCGCGAGGTGTGCCGAGCCATCGACGCAAGCCTTCCCGTCGACCGGCACGTGATCGCCGCCAACGAGGGTGGTGCCGTCGCGCTGGCGGCAGGCCATCATCTGGCAACAGGCACGGTGCCGCTGGTGTACCTGCAGAACTCCGGTCTCGGCAACGCCGTCAACCCGCTCACCTCGCTCGTCGATCCCGACGTCTACGCGCTTCCGCTGGTGCTGTTGATCGGTTGGCGCGGTCAACCAGGCGTCCCGGACGAACCGCAGCACCTCGTGCAGGGCCGCGTGACCCCGGGGCTGCTCGATGCGCTGGCCATCCCGTACAGGACCCTCGACGCCGACGAGGCGGCCGCACTCGACGCCGCGCGCTGGGCGGTGCGCGAGGCCGGACGCCGCAGTGGACCGGTCGCCCTCCTCGTCACGCGTGGCGCGTTCGCGGCAGCCGACGCCGCCGACGCCGCCGACGCCGCCGGCATCGATGGTGGCGTCAGGACGCTCACGCGCGCCGACGCCATCGCGGTCATCGCTGACGCGCTGCATGCCAGCAGCGCGATCGTGGCGTCGACGGGGATGATCGGACGCGAGTTGGACGCTTATCGTCGGGAGCGGGACGAACCGCCGGGACGGGACTTCCTCTGCATCGGCTCGATGGGGCATGCATCGCAGATCGCGCTCGGTGTCGCCCTGGCGCGGCCGGAGCGCCTCGTGGTCTGCCTGGATGGCGACGGGGCCGCCCTCATGCACCTCGGCGGACTCGCCACCATCGCTGCGGCTTCGCCTCGCAACCTCGTGCACATCGTCCTCAACAACGGCACCCACGACTCGGTCGGCGGGCAGCCGACCGCGGCCCCCACGATCGACCTACCGGCGGTCGCGCGCGCCGTTGGCTACGCCCGCGTCCGCGGGCCCGTCGAGACCGCCGACACCGTCACCGAGGCCGTTCGAGCCCTCCAGATGCAGGAGGGACCGTGCTTCCTCGACGTGCGGGTGGCGCGAGGCGCCAAGGGCTCGGTTGGTCGACCGACCGAGGTCCCGCAGCGTGCGAAGGAGGGCTTCGCACGCCACCTGCGCACCGCGCCGGGCACCGCCCTCGGGATCGAACCCGCCATCGAGCGCGCGGTTGAACTGGTGCAACACCGCATGCACGAGGCCAACGTCTTCGAGACGGCGCAGATCAAGAACCGCATCGCCATCTACCGGCACGTCGCGCGCCAACGCAACCTCGCGTTGGGCACGTTCGGCGCTCGCGCCGTCGACATGTTCACGCTGCGCAGCCCCGAAGCGGTGGAGGGGTTCAAGAGCGGCATGAGCAGCCGGGTGCCGGCAGCGCTGCTCGGGCTCACCAGCAACAAGGAGTTGACGAAGGTGTGGTTGGCCGCGCACGACGTGCTCGTGGCCCGGGGCGGCGTGGCCACCGACGTCGAGCAGGGTCTGCGCTGGTTCGCGACCTTGGGGCGAGACGTCGCGGTGAAGCCGATCCTGGGCACCAAGGGTCGCGGGATCTCGGTCGGCCTGCGCACGGAGAGCGAGTTCCGGAGCGCGTTCGAACGGGCGAAGCGCTTCAACTCGACGGTGCTGGTCGAGGAGATGATCCGCGGCATCGACCTGCGCGTCGTCGTCATCGGTGACCGCGTCTGCGCGGCCGTCTGGCGAATCCCGGCCCACGTCGTCGGCGACGGCCGCTCGAGCGTGCAGCAGCTCGTCGCGGAGAAGAACGACGAGCGGGCGAAGAACCCCTACCTGGGGCACATGCCGTTGCGACTCGACGCCAACGCCCGCCGGGTGCTGCGCGACCAAGGGCTCACCGACGACAGCGTGCCGGCGAGCGGTCGACGCGTCTACCTCACGATGATGGCGAACCTCAGCTCGGGCGGCGACTCCGTGAACGTCCTCGACACGCTTCATCCCGGCGTCATCCGCATGATCGAGCGCGCCGCCGCGGCCATCGGGCACGGGCTCTACCTCGGCTTCGACGTGCTGCTCGAGCACCTCGATCGCGCTCCTGAGGAGCAGCGCTGCATCGTGTGCGAGGTGAACACCAACGCCGGCCCCAACCCCGCCCGCTACCCTGGGTACGGTGCGCCCTTCGACGTGGCGGACGCCATCGCTGCCGACGTGCTCGAAGCGGGCTCGAAGGCGGCGGCGCAGCGGCACGAGGCCACCTTCACGCTCGCCGGCGTGACCAACCGCGAGGGCTTCGAGACCTGGTTGGCCGAGCAGGCGGGAAGCGCGGTCGAGACTGCGCTGAGCGACGATGCGGGCGGCCTCCATGCCCACCTCGCAGGCCGCTTCCGCCGCGTCGAGCAGGTCGCCGAGTCGCTCTGGCGCTGGCGGGGTCCAGGCGGCGAGCGGATCGACGCCGTTCGTCGGTCGTCACCACCGATCCCCCCGGGCTCGGCCAGCCTTCCTGCGATGGTCCGGCCGACCGCCGCGCCGTCCCCTCCCGGCGACACGCTCGAGGCGGCCCTCACGCCGGTCGGCGTGTCCGCCGAAGATCCCGAATCGGTGCTGCTCCAGGCGGCCTTCGGCCGCCGCGGTTGGCGGATGCAGCCGCGGCGGGCGCGCTGGTACCTGATCGACGACGGCACCAGGACGGGTCTGTGTTACAGCGTCCACGCGAGCGTCGCCGCGCAACGGTTGGCTCGGTTGCGCTTCCCGCTGCTCCGCTGGCTGGGCGACGCCGGCTTGCCCACCCCGCGCCACGCCGTCTTCGCGCGCCGGGAACGGGCGGCGGCACTGGCGTACCTGCGCCGCCGCGGTGCACCGCAGCGCCTGCGACGCTCGTGGGAGCGTGCCCGGTGGTGCCTCGAAGGCGTCGATGAGGCCGCGCTGACAGCCGCCTGGCGGCCGTGGCCGCGGCGCCTCAAGGCGATGGTCCTGGAAGACGACGTCGCCGGCGTGCCGGTCGGCTTCCTCGTCATCGCGGGTCGGGCCGACCTCCTGCCGCCGTCGCGCGGGGCCACGCACGCGCCCCACCCGAGCTGGAAGGGGACCGCGGAACGGGTCGCGGCGGCGCTACCCGGTGTGGACTTGGCGCTGGTCTGGCTGCGGGTCGACGACCCGTCGGCGGTGGCCGAAACGGTGGGTTGGACCGTCGTCGACGTCGATCCCGAACCTGCGCTCCATCGGCTGGATGCGTTGGCACCGGGCACCGCCGCCGCCGCTGCCGATCGCGTCGTGCAGGAGCTCTACCTCACCAACCGCTCGTTCTGGTTCGCCGGCGCGAAGCCCAGCACCTCCCTCGAACAGCGGTGAGGACCGTGCCGGAGCATCCAATGCCACGCGACGCCTGGGCGAGCGAAGCCACGCGTCAGCGACCCAGCCCAGACGCGCGCGACGACGTCGCTGACGCTCGACGCCTGGCCACGGTCGCCGCTGTCCTCGACGCCGCGGGCGTTCGCTGGTGGGTCGATCACGGCACGTTGCTTGGCCTGGTCCGGGACGGGAGGCCGCTCCCGTGGGACGACGACATCGACCTCTCGTTCCGCGCGCCGGAGCACGCGGCCGTGGTGCGGTCGCTGGCGACGGTGAAGCCGCGCCTGCAGGCGCGGCTCATCGTCACGGACCGGGGCGTGAAGGTCAAGCCCTATGGCGAGCACGAGCGCACCATCGACGTGGCCCCGTACCGTGAGCTGGCCGGCGGCACGTGGGAGAAGCAGCTCTTGCGGGTGGCGCCGGGTGTGGGCGCAGGCCGGCGACGCGGGCGCGATGCGCTTCGCTGGCTCGCCTACCGGCTCGACGCGGCGCTGGGGCACCTCGATCGCTGGGTGTGGTCCACCTGGACGCCACCCGCCGTCTGGGCGCGTCCGCTCATCGGCTTCACGAGCCTCGTCGCGGCGGGGCGCGAACGCTTCGGTCGGGCACAGGCCTCGCGCGTCGGTCCGGGGCACTTCGAGCGACTCGGAACGGTGCGCTGGGGCGCGCTGTCGCTGCCAGCGCCGGCCGATCCCGAGGCCTACCTCTCGCTCCGTTACGGACGGCACTGGCGGGTGCCGCGCCAAACGTGGACGTGGTGGGACGACGACGACACCATCGTGGCGCCCATGCCCGACGGGGACGACGACAGGGACGACGGCTAGGCGCAGCGCCCGGGTGCCCGGGCAGCGACGTCGCGCCTAGGGCACGACGCCGCGCTGACGCAGGTGCCACGCCAGCAGCGCACCGAAGCGGTGGTCGCCCAGCGCCAGCCGGTGCCGACGCTGCAAGCCCTCGGGACAGGGCTGGTCGTTGCCCTCCACGAGCACCGGTCCACCAGGGGTGACGGCGATGTCCCAACCGACCAGCGCGTACGCGTCGAAGGCGCGGTGCGCGCGCAGCGCCAAGGCCACCACCTCGTCCCAGCGCGGCACGACCGCACCCTCGATCCGGGCACCCGAATCGGGCCGGACGGCGAAGCGCTCCAGCGTGGCCTCATGGCCGAGGAACGCCGCCTCACCGAGACGGCCGCTGGCGAGGTCGACCGGGGCGGCCATGCCGCCGGCATGCGAGTTGTCGACCACGCTCTCGGACGCACCAGCCATGCGAACGATCGCGATGATCGGTTCAGGCTCGCCACGTTCGTCCAGCATCGTCACGATCCGACACGTCGACACCGCGCTGCCCGCCAGCGGTGCGATGTCCGGATGGTTCGACAGTAGCTCCTGCAGCATGAAGCCGCGCGCGTAGCGAGGCTTCTGCGCGCGAGAGCGCAAGCGCTCCACCACCTCCGCCAGGGTGTGCGTGCGGCCCGTGACCGCGCTCCCGTACCTCGGGACCGAACCCGGCACGAAGCGGAGCCGGTCGGCACCGCGACCACCCTTCCCCTCGAGCGGCTTGACGAACATGTCGCGCTGCAGGGCGTCGCCCGGCTGACCGGCGACAAGGCGGAGTTCGCCGCCGACGACCGTCGCCAGCGTCTGCGGAACCGGGATGCCGCAGCGCCGGGCGTGCTCGGCGAACGCCAGCTTGTCCGTGAGGCTCGGGCTGCCCGGCGGCGGCGCCAGCAGGAGGTAGACGACGCGCTTGAGCTGGTAGCGCTGGAGGTAGGCGCGCGCCCGCCGACGCTGCGACGGCAGGTACCACTCGTAGGCGTAATAGGCTTCGGGCATCGCTGGCAGCGAGACGGCGAGTGCAAGCATGTCGAGCCACTGCCGCCACAACGGCCGCCCGGTCCGTTCGCGCACCCATGGGCCGTGGCGGCGGACGAGCTGCAGGCTCATGGCGATGAGGTCCTCGACGAACCACGTGCGCCAACGATCGCGGCCGCGCGGCACGACGGCCGCGACGGCGGTTGGGTGCGCCGCGCCGTACGCCTCGAGGCGCTCCTCGCGGTGGCGGTCGTACGCCGCACGCACCACGCGAGCGTGACCCAGGGCTCGCGGCGGCCAGACCCGGACCGGCACGGCGTACGGCCGGCGTGGATAGCGCCGCGCCCAGCGGAAGAGCCTCATCGCGCGAAGCATAGCCCGAGTGGGACGCGGCATCCGCACCCCGGTGCCGCTACGGGGCGCAACACGCGGCAGCGTCGGCCCGGTGAACGGGCACCGCCGCTGTCGGCCGGCTCACGCCGGGCGTGCACCTCCGACGCGCGCGAGGTAGAACGCGAGCACGGCCCCACCGACGTCACGCGGCGTGCCCTCGACGGGGAACAGCGGCCCCGGACCAGGCGCGTACTCGACCTCGCTCACGACGTGATTCGTGGGCTCGGCAGCGGCGCTGATGTCGCGCGCGAGCAGGTCGACGCCGCCGTACGCCATGCCTGGGATCGCTCGCACGGCTCGCACCGCCACCTCCTGGAACGACGGGTGCATCACGTCCATGACGTCGACGTTGTCACCACCGGTGGCGAGGTTCGAGGTGCCACGCAGCGTCACACGCTGGCCCGGTGGCGGGACATGCTCGAGATCGAGGCCGGCGTGCCGAAGCGCGTCGAGCTCGTGCAACTCGTCCGGGATCGGGTAGCGGAACAGGTACGGGTTCTTGGCGCGCACCCGGTTCTTCACCGCGATGAGGCGAGCGACGCTGTCGCGGCCGTTGCCGACGACGCTCGCTCGCACCCGCCGCGTCGCCGCGACGACGCGATCGCCGACGACGAAGCAGCGGTAGTCATCGCCGACGACGTACTGCTCGACGATGACGCGACCACCGGGTCGCTTCGCGACGATCTTCGCCGCCACGCGCCACGCGCGCCAGAGGCCGTCGAGATCGTGGATGTCCAGCGTCACGCCGCGCCCTCGGGCGGCCGAGTTCGGCTTCACCACCACCGGGGCACCGATTCCATGGGCGAAGGCGATGGCGTCTCGCTGCTGGTCGAGCCCGAACGCGCGACTGCTGGCAACGCTGAGCCCGGCGCGCTCCAAGCAGGCGCTGGTGAGCTGCTTCTGGTCGCAGAACGCTCGGCTCGCAACGCTCGCCGAGGGACCGTTCATGTTGACGAACGGGAGCACCTCGCCCTCGACCTCGACGGTCAAGAGGGTCTCGTCCCACCGTCGCACCGTCAAGCCGCGGCTGAGCGCGGCATGCTCCAGGACGGCAGACTTGAGCGTGACGCCTTCCGCTTCACGGCGTCGGACGAAGTCGGCGACGGCGGCGACGTCCAAGGCAGGCTCGGCCTCGTGCCCGGCTGCGTCGTGCTTGGTGGACTGCACCGCGCTCATGACGACCCCAGTGGCTGCTGGTCCCCGCCGGCACCGAACCAGAAGGTCCGGTCGCTCAGCGCCAGATCGTTGACGACGCGGTCGGCGGCGCGCGCAGCGGCTCCGGCCGCCACGCGGTCGAGCGCGTGGAGCGCCGGCGTGCAGTCGACGTCGACGACGGTCCAGCCGGGCTCCTCGGCACCACCTGAGGGCTGGCCGAGGCGCAGCCACACCAGCGCCAGGTCGACGCTTGGGAGCGATCGAACGACCGCCTCAGCCCATTGCTGGCAGGCCTGGCGCACGCCGCTACCGAGGGCTGCGTCCAGCCCGTCAGCCGCGCCGATCACCTCGCCGCGGCCCGCGACGACCAGCACTGGGACCACGTGGCCCGGCACCTCGTCCTCCAGCACCATGCCTCGCACCCGTAGGGGCCACGTCCCCCAGGCGCGCGCCAGCGCGTCCTCATCGTCGAGCACCACGCCGAGGACACGCTGGTGCCACTCGTCCCACGCGCGGTTCCGCAGCGCACGCCGCTCCTCGACATCCATCTCGGCGCCGCCGATGACCTCGGGCCACGTCCCCCAGGCGCTCAACAGATCGTCCTCGCTGCGCACGCAGCGCTGCCAGCGAGGGCCCTCCCACACCCACGCGAGCCGTTGTGGGACACCGCGCCAGCGATGGTAGGCGCGCGCAACGTCGAGTTGCTCGTGTGCGAACACGGCATGCCTGGGGGTGTGGAAGCCAGCGTCGCTCAACCAGCGCAAGAGCGGGAAGCGCAGGCGCGCCAAGCGAGCGACAGCCAACCCGGACTGGACCGTCCCGAACAAGCCGTTCGTCGAACCGTCGGCGATGATGTACCAACCTTCACCCCGCGGGCACGCCCGCCAACCACGGCGCTCGAACGCTGCCACGAGCACCGGTGCGTCTGGGTCGCGCGCGTCGCCGCCATGGGGCAGCGTGGCGTCACGAAGTCGCTGGCTCGACCCCCCATGGGCCGGCGGCGGCCGCACGTCGCGAGCGGTGCCCGTCGACGTCGGTACGAACGCGCGACTGATGCGCCGCACGCTGTCGACGTGCACGCCGCCGATGCCGGGCCACATCCACAGGAGATCGACCAGGGCCTCGACATCGCGCTGAGGGCCGCGCCCACGCACGATGAGGCTGCCGTCGGCCTGCGGTTCGACACGCAGGCGCACGGAGCCAGCCAGCTTGCTCGCCAGCCAGCGCTCGAAGGACGGCACGTGCACGGGGCCACGCACCTCGAACCTCGCCTCGTGGCTGCCCGACCGGCGCTGCGCTCGCGCCAGCGCGTGCTCGACGACGGCCGTGGCAGCGTCGAAGCCGACACCGTAGGCGGGGTAGAAGGTCACGTTCGGGGAGGCGTTGGTGTTGATCTCGCAGATCGCACAGCGCTGCTCCTCCGGAGCGACGTCGATGCGTTCGAGGAGGATGTCGACACCGAGGTAGAGACCTCGACCGAAGCTCTGCGCCGCCGCCTCGGCAAGCCGGACGATGTCGCGGTGCAAGCGGTCGAACACGCTGATGCTGTCGCCGCCAGCGGCCAGGTTCGCGGTCAGCGTCAAGAACACCCGCTGGCCAGCGGCGGGCGTGGCCTGCGGCGCCATGCCCTGGGCTCGCAGCAACCGCTCCGCGTTCTCGTTGATGCGCAACGGTCGGAGGGCCAGGTGGGGGTTCCGCAGCCGCTCGCGGTTCTTCCGCTCGACGAGCTCGATCACGCTGGAGCGCCCGTCGCCGACGACGCTGGCCGGAACGCGCAGGACGGCGGCTCGCGCCGCGCCATCGATGACCACCACGCGCAGGTCGACACCACGCACGGTCTCCTCGACCAGCACGCGCTCGTGGTACGCCTGCGCGGCCGCGAAGCCGGATCGGAAATCGTCCGGGTCGCGCAATCCGACCGAGATGCCACGTCCCTTGTACCCGATGATGGGCTTGACGACCGCGTCGCGATCCAAGGCCTCGAACAGCGCGAGGCCTTGCTCGACGTCGGTCACCACGCCGCCGCGGGCGACGGGGAGACCGTGGGCGGCCAGCCAGGCCTTGGTCAACTCCTTGTTGTTGATGAGCACCCGGAGCGAGGTCGTGATGCGGCTGGTCATGCCCGTCGTGAACAGCTCGATCGTCGAGCCGTCGCGCATCGTGTAGATGTTGATCGGAGCGGCACCGAAGTGCGTGAAGGCGAGGTTCTTCGTCTTCGCGACCTGCCGGAAGGCGATGAAGGGGTTCTTGACCTTCGCCCGGCGGTACACGTTGGGCTTCCTGACGACCGGGCCGAGATGCTGCATCGCCCGCTCGATGAACCCTGCCGTGTCCTGCGAGCGCAGCAACGCCGACGCGTCGTACCTCGGTGGTCGGCGCAGCAAACCGCGGAGGCGATGCCCCCAGCCAGCGTCCGCCAGGCCTGCGGCCGCGTCGACGGGTTCGGCGGCTGGAGACTCGAGTCCCTCGTCGTCTTGCTCGTCGTCAAGAATCGTGCCCACGCCAACGCGCTCGAGCCGCGTCACCTGCTGCTTGTCCTGGCGGATGCGGAACCCGAGGGGGACGTCCTCGTCATCGCTCATGCGGAGCCGAACGCGCTCCACGGACGCCGCCGCCGGGCCGATCCACGCCTTGCGCAGGACCCGCTCGATCCCCATCAGCGGCCCGGCGAGCACGGCGTCGACAGTGTCCTCGTCGCGGTTGCGGACCCAACCGCGAACCCCTTCGGCGCGCGCCCGTTGCGCCAGCCAGCGGCGAAACCCAACGCCCTGCACGGCCCCACGCCAGCGGACGTTGACCTGGCCCCGGTACCCGAGGAGACACAGCATGCGCCTGTGCACGCGGCCTCCCCGCTTGAACACGAGCACACGCCGATCCTGCGCCGTGCGAGCCAGCAACAGGCGGCGGATGAGACGATCGCGGAAGCGTGTGGTTCGACGACCCATCAGGACCCCCATGACGCTACCAGGACACGCTCGATGGCATGCGCATCCGCGGCTCGAACGAGGTTGCCGGCGCGCTCCGAGGCTGCTGCCAGCGGCACCAGCGACAACAGCGCGTCGAGCGAGCCAAGCGCCTCGCGCACGCGTGCCCGAACGCCGAGGCGATCGACGTACGCGTCCAGGGCGTCCGGCAGCTCCCCGGCGCGCGCGCCCGCACCCAGCAGGCAGTGCGCCACGCGCTCCAGCCGCCCGTCGTCCGCTGGCAGGACGTGGCGCGCGACCGCGGCCGTCGTGAAGGCGCACGCAACACCGTGCGGGACGCCGTACTCGAGGGTCAGCGGATACGACAACGCGTGGCAGAGCGCCGTGCGCGTCTGGCTGATGGCCAACCCGGCCAGCAGCGCTGCCTCGGCCATCGCGCCGCGCACGGCTGCCGGCGGACGTTCCTCCAGCGCTCGCGGCAAGGCGTGCCACGCCAGTCCGGCCGCACGGAGGGCGAACGCGAGCGTCGCTGGCGACGCTTGCCGGTTCCACACCGACTCCAGCGCCTGGTTGAGGGCGTCGAGACCGCTCACGAGCGTTGGTCCTGGGGGAAGCGAGTCGCTCAGGTCGGGATCGACCAGCGCCACCGTGGGCCAGAGCGCGTCCCCAGCCAGGGACCGCTTGACGCCCTCGACGCGGTCCCAGATCGTAGCGAACGGCGTGACCTCGCTGCCGCTTCCGGCCGTCGTCGGCAGCAGGAGGAGGCGAGGCCGCTTCGAGACCGGAATGCTGGCGGGACCGTCGAGCAGGTCCCGCAGCTGCTTGGACGGGCCAGCGGCGATCCGCGCCGCGAGGACCTTGCCTGCGTCCAGCACCGAGCCACCGCCGATGGCAACGATGACCGCGCCGGACTCGCCCAGGTGCGGCGCAGCCAGGGCGTCGAGGTCCTCGAGGTCGGGCATCGCGGGAACGGGATCGAGCCATCGTCGGCCGTGCCGAGCGAGGAGCGGTCCCAGCACGGCGTCGGCGAGCGCGCGTCGGCGGCCCTCGTGAGAGGCGATGATCAACCAGCGTCGAGAGCTACCAAAGGCTGCCAGCGCCGCCCGGCAACCCCGACCGAAACGCACGGAGACCGGCAGGTGCAGCGACCACGCATCGACCGCCGACGGGAGACTCACGTACGTTGGGCACATCCTTCATCGGCCGGCCCTGCAGGCGAGCCCCTCACGCTCGATCGGCTCACGAGAACGCCCCTCCAGAACGCATGCGCTCGGGCGCCTGCGAGAAACGCATTCTACCCGGTCGTCCACGCGGGCGGCGCGAGCCTGCCGGCCAGGTCAGAGGGCCGTGCGAGGCATTCGGTATCCTGATTGGACGGGGCAGGAGGTCAACCGCATGAACGTCACCATCATCGGCACTGGCTACGTCGGCCTCACCACCGGCCTGGCCCTCTCCTACCTCGGGCACGACGTCACCTGCGTCGACGTGAAGCCCGACGTGGTCGAGCGGCTGCGGGCAGGCGAGGCCACGATCTTCGAGCGCGGGCTGCCCGAGCTCCTGAACGAGGTCAAGGACGACACGCGTTTCCAGACGAGCATCCCCGAGCTCAAGGGGCGTGGCGTGGTGCTGCTCGCGGTGGGCACACCGACGCGCCACGACGGCGATGCCGACCTGCAGTACGTCGACCAGGCCGCGCGCGACGTGGCGGCCGCGATCCAGCCGGGCGCCGAGCTCGTGGTGGTCAACAAGAGCACCGTGCCGATCGGCAGCG
>PWQI01000197.1 GCA_003556805.1 Trueperaceae bacterium
CACAGCTTCGCCCACACGGTCGGCGCCTGGTACAGCATCAGAACGCCTGCGTCGAAGGTGTCGCGGAAGTCGGGGCGAACGCACGCGCGCAGCGTCGCCGGGGCCGTGACCGGTGTCAACCAGGCTGGCGCGTCGCCCTTGACCGCGGCGCCGTCGACCGCAGCGGCCGCCGGGTCGTTGAAGAAGTCGGTCCGGGCCGGTGCCTCGAGCGTCAACGCACTCGGGTTCGGGTTCGTCCAGCGCGACGCCGGGACGAGCCACGCGGCGTCGGGGGAGAAGCCCTGGAGGCGCGGTGCGGGTCGTTGGTCCATGGGCACATGCTACGGCGCGACACGGCGCGCGGCCTCGGGTACGCTGGGGACTCCAATCGGAGTGAGGTGGAGATGCGCTCGCCGTGAACGAGCCAACAGTCCAGGCCGACCCGAACGCACGGGTGCGCGCAGCGTTGGCGGGTGCGCGCCGACAGCTGCTCGACCTCACCTTCCGCAACCGCTTCCTCCACCAGCGGCTGTTGCGCGCCCGTGGCGTGCTCGTCGAGGGCGACGACGCGGCGCGCGTGGCGACACTGTTGCTCGAGCGCGACGTGCCCCTCGCGTTCATCACGCGTGAGGCGGCGGAGCGGCGGCGGGCCATGCGGCTCGAGGCCGAGGGCGACGCCAGCGTCGATCCCGCGACGCTCCCGCTGCGACACGCGCTGGACGAGCGCGTGCTGGTCGCTGCCCACGAGCGCGACGACCTCGAGCGGCGACTGGTCGCCACGCGGAGGACGGCGCAGACCCTGGTCGAGGAGCGCGGGGTCAACACGCTGTTCGTCGCCCTCGGCACGCTGCACTGGACCGAGGCGGACGCCGCTGCCGTCGAGCGTGTGGCACCGCTCTTCCTGGTGCCGGTGACGCTCGAACTCGCCGGCGTCGCGCACGGCGCCCGCCTGCGCTTCGACGGCGAGGACCCGCAGGGCAACCCGACGCTGCGCGAGCGCCTCTCGCACGACGGCATCGACCTACCGCTCCCAGGCGACGACGAGGACCTCGCGGACTACTTGCCCCGCGTCGAGGCGGCCGTGGCCGGACGCGACGGCTGGCGCGTGGACCGTTCGCACGTGTCGCTCGGCTTCTACTCGTTCACGCGCTACCTGATGTACCTCGACCTCGACGAGACGCGCTGGCCCGACCCCGAGGCGGTGGTGGCGCATCCCGTGGTGGGTGCTGCCCTTGCGAACGGCTTCGAACGCGAGCCGCCGCTGCTCGACCCCGACGTCCGGCTCGACGATCAGAGCGCGTACACCCGGTTGCAGCACGTCCTCGAGGCGGACGGATCGCAAGCCCAGGCGATCGTCGAGGCGCTCGAGCGCACCGCCCTGGTGGTGCAGGGCCCGCCCGGCACGGGCAAGTCGCAGACCATCGCCAACCTGCTCGCCGAGGCCCTGGGCCGTGGGCAGCGGGTGCTCTTCGTGGCCGAGAAGAAGGCCGCCCTCGACGTGGTGAAGCGACGCCTCGACGCCGTCGGCCTAGGCGATGCCGCGCTCGAGCTCCACTCGTACAAGGCGACCCGGTCGGCCGTGGTCGCCGACCTGCGGCGCACCGTGGAACTCGGTCGCCCGCGCGTTGCCGACGCCACCGTCGAGCGCGCGCGGCTCGCGCGGGCCCGCGACGCGCTGAACGCCTACGTCGACGCGCTGCACGCACCCATCGGCGCCACGGGGGAGAGCCCCTATCAGCTGATCGGCCGCGCGGCGGCGGCGCCGGATCTCGCACCGATCGTGCCCGCCGCCGTCGGCATCGACGCGTCGCCCGAGCGCGACCTCGCGACCCTGGAGGCGCTGTTCGCGTACGCGCGCGCCGTCGAGGTGTGGGCGGCAGAGGAGGGCGATCCCGGCGCGCACCCCTTCCGTCACGTCCGGCTCGAGACGGTCTCGCCCGCGCTGGAGCGGCGTGTTCACGACGCCGTCGACGCGGCGCTCGACGCCCTCGACGCGCTCGACGCAGCGCTCGAGCCGTTGCTGGGACGGCCCTTCGCCGACGCGCCGCCGACGCTCGCCGCGGCGCGGGCGCGCCTCGAGGCGACGCGCGCCCTGCGGTCGCTCCTGGCCGCGGGCGTGCGCGTCGACCTGAGCGCGCCGGGTTGGACGAACGGTCACGACGCGCTGCGTCAGGCGGCTGCCGCTGCCGCGGCGGCGGCGAACGTCCGAGCGGCCGCGGCTGCCACCATCGACCCCTCGGCGTGGAGCGACCTCGGCGCGGACGAGGTCGGCCTCGAGGCGCTCCGCGCCGACCTCACGCGCCGCGGCGACGTGTTCTACCGCTGGTTCGACGGTCGGCACCGCCGAGCGCTCGCCGAGGTGCGCGGTTGGCTGCGGCGCGGCGCCCCGCGCTCACGCGCCGCCGCGATCGCCGCGCTGGATCCGTTGAGCGAGCATGCGCGCTGCCTCGCACGGTTCAGCGCCTTCTCCGGTGCCTGGCGCTCGGCGCTGCCGCGCTACGCCGACCTCGACGCCGCCGGCGAGATCGCCGACGCGGTGCACGCGTTCGCGACGGCGCTCGGGCGGTCGCACGGTCACCTCGATCCGAACGGCGCGACGGCGCTCGGGGCGCTCGGCGACACCGTCCTCGAGTCGGCGCTGCTGCGCGCCGAGGAGGCCGTCGCCACGGCGCTCGCGAGCGCCGCCGAGGTGATCGGCGCTGCGACGCTCGACGTCGCGAACGCCTTCCCGGGGGCGAACGACGCCGCCGACCTACCGCTCGCCGACGCGCGCACGCTGTGGAAGCGCTGGCGCCTCGAGCCTCGCCGGCTCGGGGCCGGGGCGCGCTGGCGCCGCCTCTGTCGCGAGGCCGAGGCCGCCGGCGCGGCCGGTCTCGCGGCCGCGCTGCAGGCCGGCGACGAGCGCGCGCACGATCTCGCGCAGCGGGTGCGCCGCGGGATCGAGGAGGCCCGGCTGGAGCACGCGCACCGCGAGCGGCCCGCGCTCGGCGCCTTCGACGCGAGGGCGCACGACGCCACCGTCGCGGAGTTCAGGTCGCTCGACGCCGCCCAGGCGGCCGTGCATCGCTCGCTGCTCGCAGCCGCCCACTTCGACCACTTGCCGCAGATGCACGGGCACGGTCAGGTCGGTGTGCTGTTGCAGGAGTTCAACAAGCGCCGCCGGCACCGAAGCGTGCGCAGGTTGATGGAGGAGGCCGGCGATGCGGTCCAGGCCATCAAGCCGCTGTTCCTGATGTCGCCGCTGTCGGTCGCCACGTTCCTGCCACCGGGGCGCCTGGCGTTCGACCTGGTGGTGTTCGACGAGGCCTCGCAGGTGCGTCCGGCCGACGCGCTCGGCGCGCTGTTGCGCGCGCGGCGCGCGGTGGTCGTGGGCGACGACCGCCAGCTGCCGCCGACGGCCTTCTTCGACGTGTTGCTCGAGGAGAGCGACCCGGACGACGATGCCGTGATCGCCGACGTCGAGAGCGTGCTGGGACTCTTCGGCGCGCGTGGCGCGCCACAGGCCTGGTTGGCGTGGCACTACCGCTCGCGCCACGAGTCGCTGATCGCGGTCTCGAACCGCGAGTTCTACGACGACCGTCTCATGCTCTTCCCGAGCCCCGACGTCGAGCGCAGCGACGCCGGGGTGGTGCTCCGGCATCTGCCGGATGCCGTGTACGACCGTGGGCGCAGCCGCACCAACGCCGTCGAGGCACAGGCGGTCGCCGAGGCGGTGCGCACGCATGCTCACCTGCGGCCCGAGCGGACGTTGGGGGTCGCCACCTTCGCCTCGCCACAGGCCGAGGCGATCGAGCGCGAGGTGGACCGTCTGGCGAGCGACGACCCGGTGCTGCAGGCGTTCGTGCAGATGCACCCGCTCGAGCCCTTCTTCGTCAAACCGCTGGAGACCGTCCAGGGCGACGAGCGCGACGAGATCGTCGTCTCGGTCGGTTACGGCCGCGACGCCGAGGGACGCCTCACCTACCAGTTCGGACCGCTGAACCAGGCCGGCGGCGAGCGGCGCCTGAACGTGCTCGTCACGCGCGCGCGTTGGCGGACAACGGTGTTCAGCGGCGTCACCGACGAGGACCTCGACCCCACACGCTGCACGTCGTTCGGCCTGCGCGCGCTGCGGACGTACCTGGCGTTCGCGCGCACGGGGGTGCTCGAACGGACCGAGGCGGACGCGACCGACCACGGGGTGCCCTTCGAGGACGCCGTCGCCCGCGCCCTCGAGGCGCGTGGCCACCGGGTGCGGCGCCAGGTGGGACACGCCGGCTCCTCCGTCGACCTGGCCCTCGCGGATCCATTGCGCCCCGGGCGGATGCTGCTCGGGATCGAGTGCGACGGCGCCGCGTACCACGCCACGCGCGCCGCTCGCGACCGCGATCGCTTGCGGCAGAGCGTGCTCGAAGGGCTCGGCTGGACCATCCACCGCATCTGGAGCACGGACTGGTGGCGCGATCCCGAGGGCTGCCTCGCGCGGGTCGAGGCCGCCTTCGCCGACGCGGTCACGCGGGCGAGCGGGGCCGGCGCCCACCTGCCAGGGCGCACCACCCCGCCCGCGCCGCCGGCTGGCTTACCGCAGCGAGCTGTCGACCGCGAGTCGTCGCGACTGTGGGACGACGACGTGCTGCGCTTCGCTCCCTACCGGCGCGCCACGCTGGCGCCGATCGCCTATGACGGCGCCACGCTCGCGCGGGCGCCCACCGCCGAGGTGGTGGGCTGGCTGGAGCGCGTGGTCGAGGTCGAGGGGCCGGTGCACGTCGAGGACGCGTTCCGACGGGTGATGGAGGCGTCGCCCGCAGCTCGCATCGGCAGCCGCATCCGCGAACGCCTCGAGCACGGGCTGTCGGCCGGCGTGCGCGGCGGCCGCTTCGCCCGCATCGGCGACGCCCTCGTCGCCCCGGGCTTCGACGAGCTGGCTTGCGAGCCGCGCGACCGCTCCGAGCTCGACCCGCGCGAGCGCGACTTCGCACGCGTGCCGCTGATCGAGCTCGACGCCGGCATCGCGGCGGTGGCGCGCGCCAGCCACGGCATCGCCGTGGACGACGTGGCCAGCGCGGTGGTGCGGCTGCTCGGCTTCGGCCGCGCGACCGAGGGCGTCCAAGCCGCCGTGGCGGCGAGGATCGAGCGCCTGCTCGAGCAGGGTGCGTTGGTGCGCGGGGTACGGGGCGAGGTGCGTTCACCATGAGGAGGCCGAGGATGGACACCAGCGAACGACCGACGCTGTTCGACGACATCGTCACGCTCACCGAGATGATCGGCCCCACCGGCTACGAGGACCCAATCCAGGACTGGTTGGAGGCGCGCTGGTCGGCGGCCGGCTGCGCCACCTACCGCAGTCGGATCGGCAACCTCTTCGCGCGCGTCGG
>PWQI01000360.1 GCA_003556805.1 Trueperaceae bacterium
AGGCCTACTCGCTCATCGGGCCGTGCTCTGCCTCGACCACGTAGGCATCTCGGTCCTGCTCGAGGATGTAGCCACCAGCCAGGAGGGCGTCGGCGGCGCGAGTCACTCGGTACACGTACGTGTCGTGGTCCGCGTACCGTGCGGCCAGTTGCTCGTCGCTGAAGGGCGTGAAGGTCCCGCCGATCACCGCATAGACATTGATGGGTGGCTCGGCTTCCGCATCGACGTCCAGCTTCAGGCCCGTGTACGTGCCGAGTGGAGCTCCCGCAACTTGGCCGTCGACCTCCTGCACCATGTGCGGAAGGCGCAGACCACCCACAGCATTGCCATCCTCATCCACATGCGTGATCAGGACGCCTGCGGACTCTCCTTCGGTGATGATCTCGCCCTCGATGAACTGCGAAGGTGGAGGCTCGATCCCTTCGGTCGTCCACAGCGCGAGGTTGTGGAACGCGGCACGGAACACGGGCCGGAAGTCTGCAGGGTTCTGGTTGTCCGCGAGGCCCGGGAAGGCCGCCGTCGGCAAGTGCGCAACACCTGCCAACTCGTACTGACGCCAGTCGTCCTGGTCAGGGAAGCGCGACGACGCCGCGACGAACAGGCCGTGCTCGACGTCACTCTGCGTCACGACCGTGATCACGCGCGAGGCGTCGGCTTCGGGCCTCCCTTCGTGGTCCAAAACCGGAGCATTGCAATGGGAGAGGATCATGTACACGGGCGCCTCATCGGTCGGCGTCGCGCACGCATAGCCCGCCACGCCCGCGAGGTGTCCGTCGTACGCCAGCTCGCCATCCACCGTGTTGTGGCCCCCGGACAGGAACGCCATCTGCAGTCCACCCGTTTGGGAGAATCCGAAGCTCAACACCGTGCCGACGGGCGATGGTCCGTCGCTGCCCTCGAACGCGCTCGGGTCCCTCAGGAACCTGGCTGCGTCGCGAAGGATCTCCCAGGTGTCGGTCACACGCTCGATGGAGCCACCCACGAGATGGTTCGCGTCCTGCGCGGCCGGCACGTCAGCGAACAGCTCCGCCACCTCCTTGCTCCACTGGACCGAAGCGTAGGTGTAGCCGGCATCGAACAAGTAGCCGTCCGTGACGATCCGCGCATATTGCCTCGTCTGCGAACCATCGAGACTCTCATGGCCGGTGACGCTGTAGTAGACCGAGTTCGGCCAGTCGACGACTCCGACACCGTTGCCACCGTCGTCAGGGTAGATGAGAACGAGGGGGACGGCGTACTCCCCCACCGAACCGTCCTCACGCTCGACCACTCCATGCATGGTGGCCTCGACGTAGGTGTAGCCATCGACCTTCTCGAACGGCTCGACGTGGTCGACGGTGACGGAGCTGACCCGCGCGTTCGCGAGGCCCACGACGAGCGTGAGGACCAACGCACAGCAGGCGATCGACGCGATCCGCTGTCGGCGGGCGATCGTTCGCACGTTCCGATGGCACATGATCCGTCTCCTTCCACCGGCGACCGCGCCAGGTTCGACATGGGCAACGAGCCGGTGCAAGGACGCTAGACGCGTCAGCGTGGTCGCAGCGTGGTCTCGGCGTGGTCTCGGCGTGGTCGTGCCTTGCTTCGATCGCTTTACGGTCCGGCGAGGGTATCGTCATGGTGCCAGCGGAGGTGAGGGAACGTGGACGTCGCAACCGTCTTGACCGTGGTCGTCCTGATCGTCGTCGTGTACTTGGCGTTCCGCGTGGGCGCCGTCCTGATGCAGGTGCTGCTCGGACTGCTCGCGATCGGCCTGGTCGTCTGGTTGGTCGCCGGGCTGGTCGGCGCAGCGCCCTAGGTGTGATGTTCCAGTTGGCCACCGCGACGGGTTCCGTGGCGCCCGGCTCAACCCGCTGACGCCAACGCCGACGCGACGTCGGACGCGACCTCGATGACGCCGCTACAGCCGTCAGCGCCTACGTCCAGCACGGGTACGGCGGCTGCACCGAGTTCGAACGCGGCCGCGGAGCGCGCCTCGAACGTGGCGCGTGGCTGATCGCGGACGTAGCGCCAGAGCGATCTGGCACGTTCGACCTCACCGACCACCTCGAAGTACCGAGCCGCGGTGACGAACGCACCGAGCGCGGCCGCCACGAGCTCCGCCCCGATCGCGTGGTCCAGTACGTCGCGCAGCACGTCGCGCGCCGACCCGGCCTCGCCGCGCCGGAGCGCGACCTCAGCACGGCAGCAGCGGCAGCCGATCCGGCGGGCATCGGCCATCAGTCGACCCTGGTACCACCAGGGATCGGGCCCGGCGCCGACGGCATCGAGCCATGCGGCAGCGGCGACGTCGTCGCCGGTCGCCAGTGCGGCCCTTGCAAGCGTCTCCAGCACGAAGTCGAACCCGGCGTCCGGACCGTGCTCGGCGCGGTGCCGTTCGAGCGCGCGCCGTGACCATGCCTCTGCTCCCGTTCGATCACGCCGGATGAGCGCCACGCGACCGACCAGCGCCGTGGCGGCGCTGACCGCGTCGCCGAAGCGCTCCCGGGCGTGTGCGAAGCCGGGGTGCAGCACCGTTCGGCAGGCGAGCGCCTCGGCTCGCCGCACGCGGCCGCGCTCGAGGTACACCGCAGCGAGGGCGTTGCGCGAACGGAACCCCTTGGAGGAACTGCCTTCGTCGTCGTCGGCGTACCTTCGAAGCGCCAGCGCCGCTCGTTCGGCGCGCGCGAACTCGCCCAGGAGCCGCTCGTGCACGGCGATGCCGCCTAGCAGCGGCCACAGCACCCGCGTCGCCCCAAGTGCGCGCGCACGCGCTTCCAACGCGCGGCGCGCGCGGAGACCATCGGTCACGCGGCGTGAGCGGTGAGAGGCGACGCTCTTGAGCACCGTCAGCTCCGAGTCGACGTCACCCGCCTCCCGGTAGAAGGCCGCCAATCGCTCGAAGACCGACGCCGCTTCGTCGTCGCGACCCGACCGGCCCAGCGCGAGGCCCAGGCCACGCAGCGCCCATGCCCAGTCGACGGCGTCGACGCGCCCCTCCACCAAGCGCACGGCCTCGCGCAGCTTGACGACACCCTGATCGCCACGACCCGCCCGAGCCTCGCCAATCCCGATCCCGGCGAGGAGCATCCCGCGCGACGCTCCGTCGCTCGGCGCTCCCTCGAGCGCCTCTCGGAACAGGTCGCCGACCAGGTCGTGCCGCCCGCGAGCATCGCGGAACGCCCCGAGGCTGACGACGGCCGGGAGCAGCTGGTCGAGAGCGCCTCGAGCGACCGCGTGACGCCATGCCATCGCGACGTTCTCGACGTCGGCCTCGATCTCGCGCGTCATGCGGCCGCCGTCGGGACGTCGGTGAGCGTCCCGACGGTGCGCGAGCAGGCGCAGGTAGTAGCGTGCGTGGCGCTCGCGCATCGCCTCGACGTCGGCTCCGTGGGCGCGTGCGCGCTCGCGCGCGTCGAGCCAGATCAGCGGGTGCCGACTGAAGCGCCCGTCGTCGTCGCGGCGGAGGAACGACTTGTTCATCAGCGCCAACAGTGTCGGCAACGCGAGCTCTGCGACGTCGCGCGCCGCGTCGAGATCGAAACCTCCGCGGAACACCGACAGGCGCCGCATCGCGACCTGCTCGCGCGGCTGCAGCAGGTCCCACGACTGGTCGAGCACGCGCTGCATGGTGGCGTGCCGCGGCGCTCGATCGGCGTCGTCGCTCGTGAGGAGGTCGATCCCGCGCTCGAGCTCGTCGGCGATCGCCTCCACACCCATGACCCGCACCCAACCGGCGGCGAGCTCGATGGCCAGTGGCGAGCCGGCGAGCCGCGCGCAGATGCCTTCGATCGTGTCCAGCTCGTCCAGCGCTGGCGCGAACACCCGAGAGGCGCGTCGACCGGCTGCCTCGAAGAGCACGGCCGCCTCGGAGGGCTCCGCGGCGTGTGCACGGCCGACACCGGAAGCACCGTCCGTGCGGTGCAAGAGGCCCGTCACGTCGTAGCGCCACTCACCTGCCAGCCCCAAGGCCGTCCTCGACGTCGCGACCACGTGGAGTGCCGGGGCACGGTGCAGGAGCTCGCTCACCAGGCGCGGTGCGGCCTCGAGGTGCTCGACGTTGTCCAGCACGAGCAGCAGCTCTCGCGAGGCCAACGCCTGGAGGATGGCCCGGACACCGCCGCCATCTGTGTCGGACGCGGCACGCACCGCCTCGAGGACGGCTGCCACCATCTCGTCCTCACTCGCCACCGCCGCGAGGTCGACCACGCGAACACCGTCCCCGAAGCGCGGAGTCGCGACGCGCGACGCTTCGAGGGCCAGCCGCGTCTTCCCGATCCCTCCCGGTCCCACCAGCGTGAGCAGTCGACAGTCGCGATCCGCCAACCGAGCCACGATGTCCGCCACCTCGCCGCGACGACCGACCAACGGCGTCAGCGGGATGGGCACGGCCGCTGGAGCGATCTCGTGGGTCTCGAGCGATCGTTCGGGAGCCGTCCCTTCCGCTCCCGCCCGCACCGACTCGGCCACGTCGACCGTGGCCCGTTCCGGCGCAACACCGAGCTCGTCACGGCAACGCTCGACGAAGGCCTCGTACGCGGCGAGGGCGTCAGCGCGGGCGCCGCGTCGCGCCAAGGTCACCACGAGGCGCCGCAGCACGGCCTCGTCGAGCGGATCGGATCGCTGCAGCGCCACCAACACCTCGGCCGCACGCTCGTACGCTCCCGTCTCGAACGCCGCATCTGCAACGTGCAAGCCGGCGGTCCGGCGTATGGCGCGGGCGTCGGCACGCTCGAGTTCCAGCCACGACTCGAACTCGGGCGCGCGCGCGACCGTCACACCCTCCAGCAACTCGCCGCTCGAGACGCGCCACACGTCGTCCCAGCGGCCCTCGCGCCGCGCTTCGACGACCGCAGCATGATCGCTGTCCAGCAGCCACCGAACCCGACTCGGCTCACGCTCCAGGCCCGCGGCGAGCGGCTCGCGCGCCAACTTCGCAAGGAGCGGGCGGAGGTTCCCACGCGCCGTCGCCTCCGGGCGATCGGGCCAGAACAGCGCGACCAGCTCGTCGCGCCCGACCCAGCGACGCTGCAGCGCGAGGTACCCCAACGCAGCCGCCCTCAGTCCGGACGGGAGTTCCCGCCAGCGACCCTCGTCGTCCCGTAGCGCAGGCCGCCCGAACAAGCGGAGATGCTGCACGGTCGCTGCTGCCATAGGCCACCATAGCGGGCGGCACGCACTGGCGTACGGCGCACCTATCCTGCGTATCCGAGCGGTCCCAGCGCGACCTCCCCTAGCGCTGAACGAGCCGCCTCCGGAGCCCCGCGACCGCGCTCGCAGGCGTCGTCAACACGGGGGCGTCGACGCGCCGTCGCACCAGCGGGGCGGCTCGCGCCATCGAGAACTGCGCC
>PWQI01000314.1 GCA_003556805.1 Trueperaceae bacterium
CGGCGCCGAGGTGGTAGGCCGTGTGCACCAGCACCCCGAGCGCACCGCGCAGGCGCTCCTCGTCCCACTCGTCGACGGCGAGGACCATCGTGCGGAAGCGCGCCAACGACGCGAGCAGCCGCGCCCGCGTCTCCTCCCAGCGCCCCTCGTCGACGACGCTCGGGACGAAACTGCGGGGCCAGTCGGCCTCGACGTCCTCGCCCTGCGCGAGGCGCTCGAGCAGTTCGACGTAGTACGCAGCGTGCGCGGCCTGACCGGCAACGGTGGTGCCACCCTGGGCGATCGTCTTCGAAGCGCGCGCGTGATCGACGGTCAGGAGCGTGTGCAGCCAGCCGGCGTCGGCGTCGAGCACCGCGGTTCCCGGCGCGTCCTTGGGCGGCTCGCCGACGATCTCGTCGAGCAGGAAGAGGTACGTACGGGTGAACGCGTCGCGGTCGACAGGGTCGCTCATGGTGGCCTCCTTGGGGGTAGGGTAGCGCACCGCTTCGACACGAGGCGATTCGATGACCCGTGGCGCCGGCTCGAGCGGGGTCACCCGCGCGGACCACCCAAACCGAGCTCGCCTGCGAGCGCCAGCGTGTCCGCTTCCGGCGCCACGCCGAGCTCGCGCTGGAAGAGGCTGCACGCCGTCGCAAGCGTCCGCTCGGCGCGCTTGCGGTCGCCGCAACCGACGGCGGCTCGAAGCATGAGGCGCAGCGCCTCCTCGTCGAACGGATCGCTCCGGCACAATCGCTCGGCCAACGCGAGCAGGTCGAAGCAGCGTCCGTCGTTCAGGTACGAGCGGCCCATGGCGAGCGCTCCGGTCCGCCACCGGGCGTGCAGCCCACTGCGCTCGGCGTCGATCCACTCCTGGACGTTGGGAACGTCGGGCACGTTCAGCCCGTCGAGGAACACACCGCCATAGGTGCTCACGGCTGCCGCCCACGCCTGGTCGCGGACCAGCGCGTCGAACGCCTCGACGTCGCTCGAGCCCGTCCAGCGCACACGCGTGGGTTCACGCTCGAGCGCCACGCCGGCCGCCGAGCGCACGATCGTCTGCAGCGTCTGGCGCAGGTTCAGGCTGGCACCATGATCGTCGTGCTCGGGCCAGAAGAGCGCCGCGAGGACCTCGCGCCGAACCCAGCCGCCGCCCCGCGCGAGGTACGCGAGGAGCGCCACCCAGCGCGCCAGGGGCAGGTCGGTCACGCCGCCGAGGTGTCGAAGACGCGGTGTACCGAGCAGCAGGAGCGCCGGCCGGTCATCGCTTGCCCGGGTGCGTGCCTGGCGCGGCGCCCGAACGCCCACGGGCCGCGCGGTGTCGACCGATTGCTTGAACGCCGCGCAGCGCCGGCGGAGCTGCGCTCCGTAGGCGGACGTCCGCCTCGAGCCACGATCTGCGCCGTTCACGTGATGCCAATGCATGCGCGTCCTCCCGTCTCGCGCCGCCCGGTGTGTCCGGGGGGTGACATCACGGTGCGATAGGGGGTCCGTTCAGACCCCGTTCACGGTGGGGGCCGCGAACGGGGTCGCAAGGGTTCGCCGTGCATGGCGGCGCGTTCGATGGTTGCCGAGCGCCCCGATGTCACGGTCCGTTCAGAGGCGCGACGGCGGTGGTGTCACACGCACCCAACGCAAAGGGACCTGCCCCATGGCTCCCAGCCTGCCCTGGGAAGCGCAGGGCTGCATACGGTGCCGCGAACGACGTCCCCCAATAGCCCAGTTCGCCGGCGACGTCGCCAAACGGCAGTTCGAAGTACCAAGCCCCTGGCGCGATCAGGTGCTCTTCCGCCAGAACGTCCCCACGGTTCGTGAACCACGCGCTGTCGGGCTGCGTAGGTGTGCAAGCCGCCACGCCGTAGACGCCGGGCCACGACGCAGGCGGCAACGGGAACGGCAGCCTGTGGTTCCCCGCAGCTGCGTACGTTCGCTGCCACAGCATGTCGGAGGTCAGTCCGCGAACGTCGCCCCCGACGTCGTCGTACGCCCGCCGATCGAGATCCGCGAGGAGGGTCGCCAATGCGAACGCATCGTCGCACGGGATCGAGTCGAGCTCGTCATCGGCCTGGCGCATCGCTCTGCACAGTTCGGCGAGCAGCGGCTGTCCGTCATCGGCGATGCCGTCGGCGAGCAGCTCGAACACGAACGTGGCGTACGACGACGACGTCGCGATGGACGCATCGGGCTCCGTGCCGGGCGACCCCGCAACGTTCTCTCGCGTCGCTTCCAGGTACCGCTCGACGAGGGTGCAGTTCGACAGCGTCCAGCTCATCACGATGCGCTGGCGCTGCTGGTCCGGTGCTGCTAGAAACGTCAACGCGTCGAGCAGACCCTCCAGGGTGACGAACGACATCGGGAGCAGCGTGACCTTCGCCGACACCGTGTCGGACCACGTCAGCGTGACCTCGACACGACGCGGAGCGTCCAGGTGCTCGATGCCGACGTCGCGGACACCACCGTGGTGGCCGATCAGCACTTGAACCGTGTGGTGCAACACGAGGTGTCCATGCGGAACGGCGACGCTTCCAGACACGAGATCAAGGTCGACGCGAGGCGAGAGCGCAATCGCAGCGGCGATCTCGAGCGACCTGTGGAGATCGCTCTGGAACGCTCCTGCCATACCCTCAGCGAACGCATCGAGCTCGAAGTGATCGATGATCGCGATCTCGTCGTGGAGCTCGATAGGCACGGAAAGGCTCCCTTCACGGTCGGCAGCGGCGACGGCGAGGAGCGACCATGCTCGGACGCTGTCGTCGAGCGCGAAGTGTGCCGCGGAGAAGGGTTCCAGCACCCCACCTCCGTCGCCGAGCACCGTTCCGGAGCCGCCGTCCGCGAGCAACGTGCCGGATCCGCCGTCAGCGACCAGCGACCCGGAAGATCCCCCGAGGTACGTACAGGTACCCTCCTCCGGTCGAGCGTCGCGATGCGCGCCTGCACGCCGCTGGACGAACGCGAGGAGATCGTCGAGCAACGGCACCGTGTCGGTGTCCATGGAGAGCGTGTGCACGGCGCCGACGAACGAAAGGTACAGAGCGCCTGCGGTTGCGTCGAACGTGGCGCTCCAAGGCGGCGGTGCGATGCCGACCACGCTCGGTAGCGCACGGGACCACGGGTCGCCCTCCGTCTGGGCGATCGCCGTGCCGAACACGACCGCGATGAGCACAGAAACGAGGCACCAGTTCCGCACCATGTCGACCACTCCCTCTCGAGTCACGCTGAGCCGGTCTTGCTGCCCGTGCACACCGATGCACGTGGCTCACCGTCGTGTCCATCAACCGATACCGCGACGCCCGTGATGCCGTCGTGAGGCCTCGAATGCCCCCTCCCGACCGACAGGTAGACCGAGATCGCGCTGCAACGCCTCGAGTGGCTCACGTACGCCGACCTCGCGGAAACGCTGCGCAGCCTCGGTGAAGTGCTCGGTTGCCAGCTCGAACGCACCGCTGTCGTGAAACGCCCGTGCCAGGTCGGCATGAGCGTGTGCCTGATGCAGGACGTTCCCCACCTGCTCCGCGAGCACGAGTGCTCTCAGGCGATGCTCGAGCGCCCGCTGCTTGTTGCCGAGTTCGTCCTCGGCCGTCGCCAAGTTGTGTAGACACATGTACTGCATCGAGTCGAGGCGCGAGCGCGGCGCCGCACGGGTACGGTAGAGGTCCTCCAGCATCCCTTGCACCTCGTAACCGACGCGACGCGCGGTCTCCCAGTCGTTCGCTCGCGCCGAGCAGTACACGACCCGGCCCGCAACCTCGCACATCGCGAGCGTGTCACCGGAGGACTCGGCGAGCTCGACCGCTCGAGCGAGATGTGCCGCAGACGCATCGGGTTCGCCATCGAGGAGCAGAAAGGCGAGGATCGACTGCAATGCGGCGCGGCGCACCGTGTCACCGGATCGCTCGGCGAAGGCGAGCGCCTCGCGGTACAACTCGACGCAGCCGGCTCGATCGTCGAGCAGCGTACGCGTCGCGTTCGCAGCCTTCGTCATCAACCGCTCGGCAACCTGCAAGTCGCCCGAGCGCTCGACGGCTCGCGCTGTGTCGACGACGAGACGGACCAGGTCGGCGTCACCTCCGCGCGCTTGCAGCAGATCGGCAGACACCACGACCGTGTGGAGCATCGCACCGGCCGATGCGGTATCGCCAACCGCCAGAGCGTGCTCGACGGCGACACGCACGTCTTCGCGCAAGGCGGCCAGCCTGTCCAACACGCTCGCGGCATCCAGTTCGAGGTCGTCCTCCATGCGCGCCAGCGCGCCTTCGACGTACCGGCGATGTGCATCGCGCGCCGCTCTCCAGGCGTCCGGCGAAGCCTTCTCCCTGGCATACGCACGCACCAGAGGGTGGAGGCGGTAGCGTCCGCGACCGCCACCTTCGCTGCGCACGACGGCTACGTCGACGAGCCGCGTGAGTCGGCGCAGACCCAGCTCGCCGACGTCGCTGGCGGCCTCGTAGGTGAAGGCCGATCGAAAGGTCGCGAGTCTGACGAGCGCTGAGCGATCCTCGACACCGAGGCGCTCCCAGGTCGGTGACAACAACGCATCGACGGTGTGGTGCCTCCGCGGCACGTCGATCGCCTCCACCGCGAGGTCGCTGACGCTGCCGCGAATCGCCTCCGAGAGCGTGGCGAGGCTTACGGCCCGCGTCATCGCAGCCGCGAGTTCGACCGCCAACGGATGACCGTCGAGCGCTGTGCAGATGGCGTCGACGGTGCGGAGGTCCCCTTCGGCCTCGATCGCTCCCCCGCCGGCTCGCGCTGCACGATCGAGGAAGAGCGCCGCCGCTTCGGAGCCGCCGAGGGGCCCGTCGGTCCTCAGGCCATCGAGCTCGACGTGATGAGCGGCCTGCAAAGCCAGCCGGCGACGACTCGATGCCAGGACGACCACGTGCGGACACGCCGCCAGCAGCGTGCTGAGCACGGCCTCGATCCCGTCGATCTGCTCGACGTTGTCGAGCACCAGCGCACAGCGATGCACGGCGAGCGACTGCGCGAGACCGGCGACGGAGGCACCGGCCGAACCACCGAACAGCGCAGCAGCGGCGATCGCGCTGACGGCGGCGGAAGCGTCTCGGACCTCGTCGAGCGACACCACCGTCACTCGGTCGGGAAAGCGCGCGGCGTGTTGCCGCACGATGGAATCCGCCACACGAGTGAGCAGCCTCGTCTTGCCGATGCCTCCGAGGCCACACACGACGATCAGGCGTTGGTCTGGATCACGCAAGAGACCATCGATGCGGTGGCGCTCCTCGTCGCGTCCGATGAAGCGCGTCGTCCGATGGAGGGACCAGTTCCCCGCTGATGGGATCGCTCCCAGCTCCTGCCCTCTCGACACAGCTATGCCCATCGCGCGTGCGAGCGCGCGCAGTCGCGCTGTCTCGGGCATGGCCAGCGTGTCGGCGAGCGCAAGGAGGACGCCGAGTTCGTCCTCTTCGAGATCCGACGCCTCCACCAGTGTGCATGCGAGCGAGGCGGCCAGGCGTGCGTCGTCGAGACGCGACGCGCGCAGCGCGCTGCGCGCGCGGTGCAACGCCGCGGCGCGAACCCGTCCAGCGATGGACTCCCGCGTGGAGAACGCCCACTCCTCGGCTTCGACGCCGAGCTCCGCCTCGAGACCATCGAGGAACGGCCCCTTGTATGCCGCGACGACCTCGTCGTAGCGGTACGCGTCGAAGGACCGGAGGAGGCGCATCGCATCACTCGGAACGCCGCTCACGATGCGGTCGTCACCGGGAGGTTCGTCGATCGCAGCGGCTGACCGTAGGTGCCGCAGTGCCGTCGACAGGCTGTCCCTCGGGTCCACCGCGTCACCGAAGAACAGCTCGGCGAGCCGCCGTCTCGGCGTCGGCCCCTCGAGCGCAAGGTAGGCAAGGACCACCAGCGGCTTCGGTCGCGTCAGCGCCGAGCCCTCGAGCGCGAGCCCTCCCAGCGTGCGCAGCAGCATGGTGGCGTCACTCTAGGGCATCGCTCGTTCACACGTACGGGATTCGGGACGATCGTCCCTCGACCAGCGCGTACGCGCTGGCCCATTGAGCGGCCGTCGAGGTCCGCTGGCCCCCGAATCACGCCAGGGGCCAGCGGCCTACCAGCATCCGTGCCTTACTTGACGGCGTTCTTCAGCGGGCTGCTGACCTTGAACCCCACGCGCTTGCGGGCGGGGATCGTGATGCGCTCCGAGGTGCCGGGCTTCACGCCGGTGCGCTCCCGGGAGGCGCGCACGTCGAAGGTGCCGAAGCCGGTGATGGCGACACGCTTCTCCTCGGTCAGTGCCTCGAACATCACGTCGAAGACGGCGGCGACCGCATGCGCAGCCTGGCTGCGGTTGAGGTTGGTGCGCGCGCTGACGAGTTCGACAAGGTCGGACTTGCGGAGGGTCTCGATCTCGGTCATTGGGGGTGCTCCTTCGTGTGAGACGTCGTGGACGGACGCACGCTATCACGCGCGGGCCACGCCAGGCTCACGCTGCACCCGGTCCCTTGACGAACCGCCCCGGCGTCGCGCCTGTGTGCTCGCCACCGCGCAGCACCCGCTCGCCGTTCACCCACACGTCGTGCACGCCCACCGAGAGCTGGTGCGGGTCGTCGAAGGTGGCGCGATCGGCGATCTCGTCCGGATCGAGCAGCACCAGGTCGGCGAACGCGCCCTCGCGCAGCACGCCTCGGTCGCGCAGCGACAGGCGGTTCGCGACGGCTGAGGTCATCTTGCGAATCGCCTCCTCGAGCGTGAGCAGGCGTTCCTCGCGCACGTACTTCCGCAGCACGCGTGGGTAGGTGCCGTAGGCCCGCGGGTGGTACGGGCCGAGCGGCTTGGCCCAGGCCGGGTCGAAGCCGCCGGCGTCGGTCGAGAACGTCAGCCAGGGCTGCACCACCTGCCGGCGCAGGTTGCGCTCGGTCATCGAGAAGTAGATGGTGCTGATGCGCTGCCCCTCGGCGACCAGCAGGTCGAGCACGGTCTCGATCCAGTCCTGGCCGCGCAGCTCGGCGATCTCGGAGAGCCGCTTGCCCACGTAGGGCTGGTGTTCGGGGCGCTTGAAGCCCACCGGCATCACGCCCTGGGGCCCACCGTCGGTCTCGAGCCCCATGCCGTCGTGCGGCTCGAGCCCCTCGAGCTGCGCGCGCACCCGGGAGCGCACGGCGGGGTCGCGCAGGCGTTCGTACAACTGCCCCCCCTCGGCCGTCCAGGTCGGCAGGATCGCCGAGAGCCCCGTGCCCGAGGCCGGGTACGGGTACATGTCGGCGGTCACGTCGAGCCCACCCTCGCGGGCGCGCTCGATGCGATCGATCACCGAGGCCATGCGCCACCAATGGGCCGGGTGCGACACCTTGAGGTGGTAGATCTCGACCGGCACGTCGGCCTCGCGGCCGATCGTGAAGGCCTCGTCGAGCGCCTCGAAGATGCCCCCCGATTCCGAGCGCAGGTGGGTGATGTACACCCCACCGTACGCGGCCATCGCACGGCACACCTCGATCAGCTCCGGCGTGTCGACGTATGCGTCGGGTGGGTAGACCAGCGCGTACGAGACGCCGAAGGCGCCGTCCTCCATCGCCTCCTCCAGCACCCGACGCATGGTTGCGAGCTCGCCCGCATCGGCCGGACCCATCGACATGCCCTTGCCGTAGCTGCGCAGCGTGCCGCCGCCGAGGAACGAGCCGACGTTGGGGCTCACGCCGCTCACTTCCATCGCTCGCAGCCAGTCGCCGAAGCGCCGCCACTCGCGCATGCGCTCGAGCCACGAGCGCTCCACGTCGAGCGCGAACATGGTGCGGCTCATGGGATCGTCGATCAGGCCGCCTTGCGGCGCCGGGGTCCACGCCTCGCCCATGATCTCGGTGGTGACGCCTTGGGTGACCTTCGACAGGCAGCGCCCGTCGCGCATCAGCGGCAAGATGGCGTGGCTCTGGATGTCGATGAAGCCCGGGCACAACACGCGCTCGCCAGCGTCGACGACCTGGCGACAGGCGCTCGCGTCGATGCGCCCCGGCGGCGCCACGGCGGCCAGCCGGTCGCCGCGCACGGCCACGTCGGCACGGAACCAGGGGTTGCCGGTCCCGTCGACCACGCGCGCGCCGCGCACCAACAGGTCGAAGCCGCTCACGCCGGGATCACCAGGTCGTCGAGCTCCCGCGGGTAATCGGTCAGGAGCTCGGGGCCGCTGGCGCTCACGAGGATCGTGTCGGAGTGCCGGAACCCCCCGAGGCCGGGGACGTACACGCCGGGTTCGACCGTGAAGAGCATGCCGACTTCCATCACGGTGTCGTCACCCACGTCGAGGAACGGTCCCTCGTGGTAGCGCAGGCCGATGTTGTGGCCCACGTGGTGGCGCCAGGTGTGGCCGATGCCGTGGCGCTCGACGTAGGCGCGAACCGCGCGGTCGACGCTGCTGCAGGTCCGACCGGGCCGGCACGCGTCGATCGCCAGGTCCTGCAGCGCCAGCATGTGCGCGAACCACGTTCGCTGCTCCGCGCTGGGCTCGCCCAGCACCATGCTGCGCTCGAGCTCGCTCCAGTACCCGAACATCGGGCAGGTGGCGCCGGTGACGAGCGTGTCGCCCGGCGCGAACACCGCGTTGACGTTGAGCGCATGGGGGAACGCGCTGTGCGGCCCGACCTGGCCACGGTACGTCGCCCACGGACCGGCGAGGCCCCACGTGAAGGCCCGGTACGTCCCCTGGTAGGCGTCGAGGAGCTCCTTCGTCGCCTGCGCCGTGACCGCCTGTTCGACCTCGGTCTCGCTCAGGCCGGGGCGCGTGAGGTCTTGCAACAGGCGGTGTGCGCGCCCGGCCCAGCGGGCCGACTCGCGGATGAGCGCGATCTCGTCGTCGCCCTTGACCTGCATCATGCGCTCGAGCTCGTCGTCGAGCGCCGTGAACGTAGCATCGGTCAGGTCGGTGACGCGGGGGCCGGTGTACCCCATCACCTTCGGGTAGCCCTCGCCGTCGCCCGCGAGGCGCCCACCCAGGCCGAGCGACCGCAGCAGGTCGGCGAGCGCGTGCATCGGGTGGCGCTCGCCGGGGAACTCCGGGTAGGCCTCCACACGATCGACGTGTGCATACGCCTGCGCGTGCTCCAACTCGAGCCGCGGGACGAACAGGACCGTCTCGCCATCACAGGCGATCACCAAGGCGATCGGTCGCTCGGTGGGCACGAAGGCGAAACCGGACAGGTAGGAGACGCGATGGTTCGCCCACCAGACGCTGACGTCGGCGCCGGCCGCGCGGGCGAGCGTGGCGACGCGTTCGCGCCGCGCACGATACGCGGCGGCGCCGATCGGTACGGCGAGCGGGGCTGTCGATGGATCGGTCATGGGGCCTCCACGGCACGTGTGCGGGCGCGCGCGTCCGACGTGCTCGTGGCGCCCATCATGCCTCGCGAGCGACCTGCGGCGATCCGACGCCCGCCGCACGCGTGGCAGCACGAGCAGCACCGGAGCGCGGTTGGGGCCGTGCTAGCGTCACGGCACATGGATGACGATCACGACACACGCACCACGCCGCTGGAGCACGTCCGCTGGGGCATCATCGGCTGCGGCGACGTCACCGAGGTCAAGTCCGGGCCGGCGTTCGCGCTCCTGCCGGGCAGCTCGTTGACGGCCGTAATGCGCCGCGACGCCGCCAAGGCGCGCGACTACGCCGAGCGGCACGGCGTCCCGCGCTGGACGGGCGACGCCGACGAGATCCTGCTCGCCGCCGACGTCGACGCCGTGTACGTCGCGACGCCGCCGTCGAGCCACGCCGAGTACGTGCTGCGCGCCGCCGCGGCCGGCAAGCCGGTGTACGTCGAGAAGCCGATGGCGGCGTCGGCGGCGGAGGCCGAGGCCATGGTCGCGGCCTGTGCGAGCGCCGGCGTGCCGCTCTACGTCGCGTACTACCGCCGGGCGTTGCCGCGCTTCGAGCTGGTCCGCGAGCGCATCGCAGCCGGCGCCATCGGCGAGCCGCGCCTGGTCGCGCTCGACCTGCACGTACCGCCACCCGCCAGCCCCGGCCACGTCGGCTGGCGTTGGGACCGGAGCGTCGCCGGCGGCGGCATGGTGATGGACCTCGGCAGCCACGCGCTCGACCTGCTCGACCACTGGCTCGGTCCCATCGACACCGTCCACGCGCTCCATGCCACGCGCCTCGCGTGGTCGAGCGTCGAGGACCAGGTCGTCGCCGCGTTCGGCTTCGCCTCGGGGGTGCAGGGCACCGCCATGTGGGGCTTCAACGGCGTGGCGTCGCGCGACACGATGACCGTGTTCGGGAGCGAAGGGAGCGTGTCGGTGCCGCTCTTGACGGAGGGGCCGGTGATCGTCGAGGGCTCCGCCGGCGCGCGCGAGGAGCGCGTGGTCCCCCACCCCGCACACGTCCAGGAGCCGTTGATCGCGACCATCGTCGCCGAGCTGCTCGGCCGCGGGCCGGCGTGCCCGAGCACGGGTGCGAGCGCGCTGCGCACGCAACGGATCCTCGACCGCCTCGTGGCGCGCGAGGACGGCGGCTCCCCTGCCCGATCGTGATCAGCGCGGCGCTGCGAGCACCAGCGTCCAGTAACTGAGGTAGACGCTGGCGTCGTCCTCGACGAGCGCCGCGCCGAGCGCGCTGAAGTCCGCACTCATCAGGACGGCGCAGTGCGACGGGCTCGCCAGGAAGCCCGCCACGGTCTCACCAGGGTCGACGTAGCCGCCTGCGATGGTCTCGCCCCACGCTCGCGCCCGGTACCCCGCCGCGGCGATGCGCTCGCCGACGGTGTCGCCCGAGGGCGAGACGTGGTCCAAGAAGCCCTCGCTGGCCATGGCCAGGGAGTGGCGCTCGGCCGCCAGCGCCAACGCCTCGCTCCACGCCACGGGCGGGGCCGGTGGGAACGCTGCAACGCCGCAGCGCCGCGCGCCAGCACGCGCCTCGTTGACCAGATCGAGCAGCCGGCTGGTCTCCAGCGACGGTGGCAGCTCCGGGGTCCGCACCGCAGCGCTCGTGCTCGGCCCCGGCTCGGCCCGCGGTGCGCATGCGGCGATCGCGGCGAGCAGCGCCAGCGCGGCGCACGCGCGGAGCGCCGCCTGCGCGATCATGACCCTGGTTCTGCTCGACATTCCGACCCTTCGCGGCGCCGTGGCTCGACCCGTGCGCCACGCCCACCGTACCGATGCCGGGCGTAGGCGCGCCGTGCGACGCACCACGTCGACGCGGTGGAGACGATGACCGCAGGGGCGCGCCGACACGGCGTCGGCGGAGGCGACCTATCATGTGAGGCATGGCCCACCTCGCCGCTTCCCACTGCCGCCGGCTCGGCACGACGCCCCGCCGACTCGCGCTCCTCGCGGTCCTGTTCGCCCTGCTCGCCACGCCCTTCGGGGCCGCGCAGGGCTCGCTCCTCGTCTACGCGGTCATCAACCAAGACGACGCCGAGCTGCTCACCGACATGTTCCGCGAACGCACCGGCGTCGACGTGCGCTTCCTGCGCGGATCGACGGGCGAACTCGTCACGCGCGTGATCGCCGAGCGTGGGTCGCCGCAGGCCGACGTCTTGCTCGGCGGCGCGAGCACGCTGCACATCTCGATCGCCGAGAGCGGTGCGCTGGCCCCGTACGTGTCGCCCGTGGCGGCGTACCTGCCCGCGAACGCGCGTGCGGAGGACGGCACCTGGACGGGCTTCTACCTCACCGCGTTGGGGATCGGCGTGAACGAGGAGCGCTTCGCGCAGCGCTACGGCGACCGCGCGCTGCCAGCGACCTGGGAGGACCTGCTCGACCCGGCCTTCGAGGGCGAGATCGTGCTGACCGACCCTGTGGCCTCGAGCACGGCGTACCTGTTCGTGCAGTTGCAACTGCAGCGCCTCGGCCTGGAGGCGGGCTGGGACTACCTCGAGGCACTGGCGCCGCTCGTGGGACAGTTCCCGAGCAGCGGCGGCGCCCCGCCCCAGCTCGTCGGCACCGGCGAGTACACGCTCGGCGTCTCGTTCGTCCATGCGCTCGCGCGCTACCGCGCACAGGGGTTCCCGGTGTCGCTCATCGTGCCGCCCGGTACGGCCGGCGAGGTCGGCGCGGTGTCGATCATCGCTGGTGGGCCGAACCCCGACAACGCGCGGCGCTTCGTCGACTTCATCGCGTCGGCCGAGGCGCAGCAGGCGTTCGCGGATCAGTCGCTGACCACGGCGCTGCACCCGGACGTCGTCGCGCCCGCCGCCGCCGTGCCGTTCGCTGCGTTCGACCTGATCGATTACGACCCGGCTCTGGCCGGTGAGCAGCGCGACGAGGTCCTGTTGCGCTGGCAGTCGGTGGTCGATTGACCGACGCGCTCAGGCGCCACGTGATCGGGACGCCGGGCTGGTGGCGCGGCGATCCGTGGCTTCCCGTCACGTTCGTCGCGCTCGCCGCGTTCTTGGCCGTGTTCGTGCTCTATCCCTTGGTGCTCGTGGCGGCGGCACCGAGCGTCGAGGACTGGTCGCGCGTGGTGAACACGCCACGGTGGCGCAACGCGACGCTGAACACGCTGACGATGGTGGTGCTGTCGACCACGTCGTCGCTCATCCTCGGGTTCGTGTACGCGTTCGCCGTGACGAAGGGGCAGGTGGCCGGCCGACGACTGTTCGAGGCCGTGCCGCTCCTCTTGCTGGTGACGCCCCCGTTCGTCGGCGGCCTGGCGTTCCTGCTCCTGCTCGGCCGACGCGGACTCGTCACGTCGACGCTGCTCGGCCTCGACGTCTCGATCTACGGCTGGCACGGCCTGTGGCTGGCGCAGACGCTGTCGTTCTTCCCCGTCGCCTTCGTCATCCTGCGCAGCACGCTGCTGGGCATCGACCCGACCCTCGAGCAAGCCGCGCGTGACCTGGGCGCATCGCGCGCTCAGGTGTTGCGCACGGTCACGCTGCCACTGGCGACGCCGGGGCTGCTGGCCTCGGCGCTCTTCATAGCGATCGCGGTGCTCTCCGACTTCGGCAACCCGATGCTGATCGGGGGCCGCTTCAGGGTGCTCGCGACCGAGGTGTACACGCAACTCACCGGCTGGGCCAACGTCGGCACCAGCGCAGCGCTGGGACTGCTGCTGCTGGTGCCGGCCGTCGTCTTCTTCGCCTTGCAGCAGAGCGTGCAACGACGGACGCGGCAACGCTTCGCGACGGTCGGTGGCAGGGGCGTGAGCCTCCCGGAGCCGCCGCCATCGCCGCCGCTTCGAGCGGCGCTGTTCGCGACGTGCACGGTCGTCACGCTGTTCGTCGCGGCGACGTACCTGGTGATCGTGCTCGGCGCGATCACGCAGGTGTGGGGGGTCGATGCGAGCGTCACCAGCGACCACATACGCGGCGTCGTGCGGCATCTGCCGGCGCTCGCGAACAGCCTGGCTTTCGCGCTCCTGGCAGCGGGGGTCTGCACGGTGCTGTCGCTGCTCGCGGCGTACCTGGTCCAGCGCTGCGGCGTGCCGCTGCGCGGGGCGCTCGACCTGAGCACGCTGCTCCCGGCGGCGATCCCGGGCACTCTGATGGGGGTCGCGTTCGTGTTGGCGTTCAACACCCCACCGCTGCGGCTCACGGGCGGCGGCACGATCATCGTGCTGGCGATGGCGGTCTCGTACCTGCCCGTCGGGTACCGGATCTTCGCCGCCGCACTCGCGCAGCTCCAACCGTCGCTCGACGACACGGCGCGCAACCTCGGCGCGTCGCGCATGCGCACGCTCGTCGACGTGATCTTGCCGCTCGTGCGCGGCGCCGCCGTCGCCGCCTTCGTGTTCTGCTTCATCCAGGCCGTCGGGACCCTATCGGCGGTGATCTTCCTGGTGTCGTTCGACACACCGCTCGCGAGCGTCACCATCCTGAACCTGGCGGAGCAGGGCCAGTGGGGCCGCGCGGCCGCCCTCGCGGCCGTCCTCGTGAGCGTCACGTTCCTGGCCCTCGCCGCGGTGCGCGGCGTGGTGGGTCAGGGCTTCACAAGCCTGGTGGAGCGCTGACTCAGCGCAGCCACGGCGCGCGGAGCAGCGCGTCGACCTCGACGTCCTCTTGCACGCTCGTGACGGTGAACACGGCCCAGGGCGGGTCGTCGTCCCACGCGACGCGACCGACGCGGGGCCGCCAGGCGCCGTCGATCACGCTCCAACCCTCCGCCTCGTTGCGCCAGGTGCTCGTCTCGGTTGCCTCCGCGCCGGCGTAGCGCTGGGCGACGAGTCCAGCGATGTCGCCGGCGGCGTCGAAGGTGATGAGCGCGCGCAGTTCGGCGTCCTCGAACGGCACGACGAGCGCCGCGGCGCCGTCGCCGGCGTCCTCCCACCTGACGTCGGGGTGCGTGACCCAGAGCGTCGGGAACCACACCGCCTCGGCCCACAGCGCCAGCGCCGCGCCCTGGGCGAGCGCCGGCGTGTGCTCCTCGACACCGAACGGGAGCGCCATGCGCGCGCGGCCGTCGACGTAGCGTTCATCGACGCGCAGCACGCTCAGCCCGAACCAGGTGATGGCGATGTCGTGCGCGTAGGCGTTGCCGGCGTCGTGCACGAAGCGGAAGCGCGCCGGGAGGTACCACGGACCGGCGGGCTTGAGCCAGCCGTGGCCACTCACCACGACGCCCGTCGGCGGCCGGACGCTCGCTCCGTAGCGCTGTTCGAAGAAGCGCGCGACGACCGCAGGCAGACCATCGGGCAGCGGCTGCGCCGCCAGTGGCTCGCCAGCGGCGACCGCGACCGGCGGCGGCGCGGACGGCACGACCATGAAGCCGCCGACGATCAGCGACACGAGCAGGGCGAGCACCGTGAAGCCCCACATCGCCTTGCGTCCACCACGTCGTCGCCTCATACGCACTCTCCTCGAGCGGCGCCCCGGCGCCACCTCACAAGCCTACGGAGCGCGCGTCGATCCGCTCCATCGGCGAACGTCCCGATCACGCCTGGCGCGCTCGACGATGGTGCTAGCCTGCGGCTGCCATGACCCCGCGATGCCATCGAACCAGTCCGGCGTGAACACGCGCGTGCTCGCGATCCCCACCGGCGTCGCGAACGCGTTCGCGATCCCGGCTGCCGACGGCCTAACGCTGGTCGACACCGGAGCGCCCGGTGGGCGCGGGCGTTTACAGGGCGCCTTGCGGCGCCGCGGTTTCGCACTGAGCGACGTGCGCCGCGTCTTCGTCACGCACGCGCACGTCGACCACGTCGGATCGTTGGCCGCGCTCCTGGACACCTGTGACCCGCTCGTGATCGCGCACGCATTGGACGCTCCCTTCGTACGCGCGGGCACGAACCCGCCGTTCGCCGAGCCGACGGCGCTGGGTGTGCTGGACCGCCTGATGGCGCGCCTATCGAGCAGCGCGGCGCCACCGGCTCGTGTCGACCGCGAGGTCGAGGACGACGAACCGCTCGAGGAGGTCGCGCCAGGGGCCCGGGCCGTCCACCTGCCGGGACACACCCCAGGCCAGGTCGGCCTGTGGCTCCCCGACCGACGCTTCCTCATCGCTGGCGACGCGGCTCACAACCTGCTGCCGTGGCGGCTGTCGCTGCCGTTCGCGGCGTTCACCACCGACATGGCGCAGGCGCTCGCGAGCGTCGAGCGTGCGGCCTCGCTGGCGCCGCTCGGCCTCGGACTCGGTCACGGTCCGCCGCTGCGTTCGGGCGCGACGACCAAGCTGCGCCAGCTGCTGCACCGGCACGGCCGCATCGCTACGGCGTCGCCCTAGGCGCGACGTCGGGGTGTGCGCGGCCGCTGGCCGCTGGGCTCGCCCTACCGACCGCCGCGTCTCGCGAAGCGTTCCGGCGCCAATGGCGCCAGGTCGATCTCGGGCCTGCGCCCGGCGACGAGGTCCGCGACGAGTTCGCCAGTCACCGGCCCGAGGCTGAACCCCATCATCCCGTGGCCCGCCGCGATCACCACCCGAGGGTCGCGGCGCAACGGGCCCAGGTACGGCATCCCGTCCGCCGACACCGGGCGCGCCCCAGTCCAGACCGGCAGCGCCGTCAGCGTCTCGGCCCGGTACCCGGGCAGGAAGCGCTCGGTGCTGCGCGCGATCCCGAGAACGCGTTGGGGATCGACGGGCCGATCCAAAGGGGCGATCTCCATCGTGCCGCCGATGCGCACCCCCTCGGACAGCGGCGTGACCGCGACGCGCGCCTCGCTCAGCAACAGCGGCAGCGCCGGCCTCGGCTCGGCGGTGTCGAGCGTCACGCTGTACCCGCGACCCGTCTGCAGCGGCACGTACGCGCCCAGCGAGCGTGCCAGGTGGGCGCTCGCCACACCACCCGCCAGCACCACGCGCTCGGCGGCCACCACCTCGCCGCCACGCAGCCGCACGCCGCTCACACGACCGCCGTCGCGCTCGAAGCCAGCGACCTCGGCGTCCCAGCGCAGCACGGCCCCGCGCTCCTCGAGGTGCGCCTGGAGCGCGCGCATGAGCGCGTTCGGTGAGGCGTGGGCGTCGTCCAGGTAGTGCACGCCACCGACGCAGCGCACCTCCGGACCCGCCACGCGCTCCGTCACGGCGGCGGCGCTCAGCTCCTCGGCGCGCAGTCCGAGCTCGACGGCGCGCTCGGCGATGCCGGCCTCCTCCTCCAGGGCATGGCGTCCGGCGCACACGACCATCACGCCTGCGCAACGGGGCGCGCTGACGGCCGAGCCGAGCCGCTCGGCCAGGGCGAGGTGCAGCGCCTTGCTCCGCAGGTGCAGGTCGCGCAGCAGCGGCGCCGAACGAACGACGTGGGCCGCCGTCGCCGAACGCATGAAGGTGAGGCCCCAACGCACCAGGTCGAGATCGAGCCGCGGCCGCACCGAGAACGGGCTCTCGCGGTCCAGCATCCAGCGCAACCCCTGCCCGAGCACCCCCGGCGCGGCCAGCGGCACGACGTGGCTCGGCACGATCAACCCTGCGTTGCCAAACGACGCGCCGTCGCGCTCGCGCTGAGCGCGCTCCAGCACGACCACGTCGAAGCCGTCGCGCATGAGCGCCTCGGCCACGCACAGGCCGACGATACCGGCTCCGACCACCACCACCCGCTCGGTCGCCACGCTCAACTCCGCAGCATGGCGAGGAGGCGCTCGAAGATGCGGCCACCATGCGTTCGGATCCCGTCGTGCTCGAACTCGTTGGTGATCCACAGGCGCGTCCCGCGCACGGCGTCCGCCGTCTCCTGCGAGAAGGCCAGCGGCACGAAGAGGTCCTCGGCGTACGCCAGCGCCGCCACGGGCACGGTGTTGCGCGCCAGGACGCCGCGGTCGTAGAGGGCGGGCCAGTCGTCCTTCGCGGCCAGGCGCTCGGCGGCGCCGCGCCAGGGACGCAGCGGCACGACGTCCTCGAAGTGCCACGGGAACACCATCTCGGCCGTCAGCCACGGCTCGACGGGCCCCAGCACCAGGCGCTCGTCGAGCGCGCGGCGCGCCGCCCAGGCGGTCGCCTGGCCCTGCGCGTAGATCGCCTCGTGGAGCGCCGCGTAGATCGGCGAGCCGTGGAACGGCAGCAGGCGTCCCAGCGCGCTCAGGAACGCGTGCGACGGACGTCGCTGCGCCCCCTCGCCTATGAGCGCCGTCTCGAGCACCTCCGCCACCACGCGCTCGCCCTGCCCCGAGCCAAGCCGGAAACCCAGCTGCCGCAGCGCCCGCGCTCGGAGCGGACTGCCGTCGGCCAGGTGCACGTCGTGATCGGCGACGTACTCCATCAGTTCGAGCAGCGTCGCCGTCTCGCGCGGTTGGCGCTCGGCGAAGCGGCGCGTCTTGCGCTCGAGCACGTCGAAGCACGCGCGGTAGACGTCGAGCGGTGGGCGCTCGAGCGACGGCAGGCCGCCGGTGATCATCACCGCCTCGAGGGCGTCGGGCGCCACCGACAGGTAGCGCAGCGCGATGAAGCCGCCGAAGCTCTGTCCCAGCAGCGTCAAGCGACCGTCGTCGCCGAGCAGGGCACGCCGCAGGCACTCGGCGTCGGCGACGATCGCGTCGGCCCGGAAGTGGCTCAGGTACGCGGCGGTGGCCTCGTCGTCGCCGTCTGGGGGCAGCGCGGGGTCGATGGGCGCGCTGCGACCGGTGCCGCGCTGGTCGAGCAACACCACGCGGAAGCCGGCCGCGAGCGCAGCACCGATCCAGCCGTCGCGAGCGCGCGGCCGGGGCGCGGCGCCGCCTGGTCCGCCCTGGAGGAAAAGCAGCGCCGGGCGTCCGCTCGGCTCGCCCACCGGCGTGACCTCGCGCGCGAACAGCCGCAGCGTCGGCCCGTGCGGTGCGGCGTGGTCGAGCGGCACGTCGATCTGGTGCTCGATCAGATCCATGCCCTCGAAGCGGCTCGTCTCGGCCATGCCGGCTCCTCCATCGTGGCCCGCGCTTGCGCGCGTCCGCCGGTCAGTCTGTCACGTCGGCGGACTCCGGGCGCGCGGCGACGTGCTCGTGAAGCGCCATGGCGTCCAGCGCTGCTCTCCACGCGCTGCGCGCACGCCACAGGTCGGCCGCGTCGGGCTTGGGCTCGTACGTCACCGAGTCCGCCTGCGCCGCGCGAGCGGTCGCGTCCACGAGGTCGGCGAACACCTGGGCGGCCACCCCACCCAACAGCGCCGCGCCGACACCCGACGCCGACCCCTGATCGACGACCGTGAGTGGCGTCTCCAGGGCGTCGGCCAGGGACTGTGCGAAGCTCGCCACGCGCAGACCACCACCTGAGCCGCGGATCTCGCGGGGCGCTTCGCCGTGTGCGCGAAGCGCCTCGACGCCGTCACGGATCGAGGTGACCACCCCGGCCACAGCGGCACCGGCCAGCGCCCGAGCGTCGTGCGACGCTCCCACGCCGAGCCAGGCGCCGCGCGCGTGGCCCTTCATCAACGGCGTGCGCTCGCCCGTCAGGTACGGCACGAACACGGGCAGGCCGGCGCGCCGCACGGGCGCGGCATAGAGCTCGGACCACGAGAGGCCGAGCAACGAGCGCACCCACTCGAGCGCCGCCCCGGCGTTGTTGACGCTCGCCTGCTGCACGAAGCCCTCCACATGGCAGAAGGTGTGCAGCCGACCCGTCGGGTCGCGCTCGGCGCCCTCGCGCACCGCCAACGCCTGCGCTCCGGTACCCACCATGAGTTGCGCGTCGCCCGGCCGAAGCGTCCCCATGCCGACGGCCGCCGCCTGCTGATCGCCGGCGCCGAACGCGACCGGCAGGCCAGGCGGCAGACCGAGCTCGGCCGCGGCGTCGGCGCGCAGCATGCCAGCCGACGCTGCGCTCTCGCCCAACGGCGGGAACATGGCCGTGGGCAGATCGAAGACGTCCGCCGCACGCTGCGACCAGGCGCGCTTCGGCACGTCGCACAGCAGCGTCGCCGAGGCGTCGGTCGGCTCGCCCGCCGCCACGCCGGTGAGGCGAGCGCGCACGACGTC
>PWQI01000446.1 GCA_003556805.1 Trueperaceae bacterium
CTGGCCACGCGGCCACCCGCACACGAGGCCCCGCCTACGAGTCCCCAGGTCGGCACCGCGCATACGGTCCACGCGTCGCCCGACCGCGTTGGCGAAGGCGATCGCGACGGGCACTGACGCCAGCCGAGGGACCCGGGTCGGGCCCTACGGTTCGACAGCTAGCTGATCGGCTTAGACGTTGCGGAACACGAGGCCGAGCGTGATGAGCAGGCCCGCCGCCACGATGGCGGCCAGAGCCCGCGCGCGTTGAGCGTTCGGACGGTCCATGCTGCACCCCCCTCCGGGTGGGGTCAGTATGGGGCGTGTTGCACCCAAGCGCAAGCCGATCCGAACGAACCCCGACGCAACGCCGGCACGGTGGTCTAGGCACGCATCCGCACAGCCGTTGAGGGACGCGAACGGTGCCACGAGTGCGGCCCCGCCACCGCGGCGGACCGCAGCGACGGGGCCGCAGCGTCGTCGTCTCAGCCGCCGTGTTCGCCGATCACCATCAGCAACGCGCGAACACCAGCCGCGGCCGCCTGCACCGCACCGAGGGATCCCGCTTCGACGCCTTCCATGGCCAGGCCATGCGCGCTGCGCAGGACCGCCATGAGGTCATCGGCCGCGGCGTGGCCCTCGATGTCGCTCACGAGGCCGGCGCCCTGACCGTCGCAGGGATGCCCCCAGCTGCCGTCGAACCCCTCGCCGCCCTCGCCGGCGATGCAGTTGAGCACGTGACCGAGGTGGCGGACGGCCATGTCGACGTCGTCCGCGCCCATCGAGAACTCGGCGTGCTGCACTGCGGTGGCGAGTTGCGTCCCGAAGGCGTCCTGGGCGAACACCGCCCCCGACAGAGCGAGCGCGGCGATCGCGAACACGAGGAGCGAGCGTTGGATGCGTTCGATCATGGTCAAACCTCCATGAGGACGCCGATCACTCGGCGGGGGGCGTGTCGAGCACGTAGCGGGCGATCGCCTCGTCGGCGTCGCTCAGGGGTTCGTCCCCGCTCGGGTAGCCGTTCTCGCTGAGGATGAACGTCAGGATGTTCAGGTAGGTGTCGGTCTCGAGGCTGCCTGGGTCGCTGAACGGCATCTCGGTGCGTATCAGGTCGAACAGCCGCGACAGCGGCGCGTCGCTGAACTGGAAACGATCGAGGGGAGCGAGGGTCGGACCGAAGGCGCCCTCGAGCGTCGCGCCGTGGCACACGGCGCAGTGCATCGCGAACGCCTCGGCGCCGGCGGTCACCTGCTCATCCGTGAAGATCCCGGTCGATACACCGACGCTCGCGACGTCGTCCCCCTGGCCGAACACGAGGGCCGACGTCGTGAGGAGGGCGGCGAGCAGGCCCACCCAAGCCGGGCGAACGATGCGCTGTCGCTTCGGTCGTCTCACGTCGCACCACCTCCGGTTCCCGGAGTATGCACGTTGCGAACAGACGTCCGCAACCCGACATGGACGAACGTCCCTTGACGAGTGGTCATGGCCGGCCGGTTCGACGGTGCAGACACCCCCGCCACCCGGTCACGCGCTCTGGGCCGCGCCTCCGGTCAGCGCGCGAGCGGACGCAGCGCGATCCCGTGGAAGTCGCTCGCCGTGTTGCCGCGGTCGGGCTCGAGGACGGTGACGAGCTCGCGCGTCGCGACGTCGATCACGGCCACGCCGGGCGTGTCGCCGTGGATCGCATGGGGCCCGCTGCGCGGTTCGGGGCCACGCAACGTCACGAAGGCGTGCCGGTCGTCGAGGCCGATCGTGAGGATGTCGGGGGATCGTCCCGTGAACGCGATCTCGTCGATCACCTCGAAGGTCACCGGGTCGATGACGATGCCGTTCGACGAGTGCCGGTTGACCATCCACAGCTCGCTGCCGTCGTTGCTGAAGAAGACGCCGTGCGCGTCGGTGCCGCGGCTCGAGGCCTGGTGGACGACCTCGTGCGTGGTGGCGTCGAAGACGTACCAGACACCCTCCTCGACCGAACCGCCGTTCAGGAACACGTGGCTGCCGTCAGGCGACGCGATGGTGCCGCAGTTGGTCCGTACCTCGCTGCCGGGGTACACGCGCACGAGCTCGAAGGTCTCGACGTCGAGGATCACCAGGCCGGCTCCGGCGAGGGCTGGGCCCAGCGTGACGTACGCGTAGCGGCCGTCCGACGTGTAGTCGTGGCAGATCGGACTGGTGCTCGGGAACTCGTCGGCGCGGGCGGCGATCAGCGGGTCGTCTGCCAGCACGAGCTCGCGGCCGATCTCGAAGGTCTCGGCGTCGAGGTCGACGAGGATCTCGACCAACTTCGCCTCGCCGATGACGTCGACGATGACGCTGCCGTCACCGGGCACGACGCCGGCGTAGTGCGTACCGGCACCCGTGTCGAGGAGCGCCACGACCTCGCGATCCGAGGCACGGATGACGGCGGTGTTGCCCGACGCGACGTTGGCGACGAACGCGTACGCGTGGTCGCTCGTGAAGTCGATCATGTGCGGCATGTCGACGCCGTCTGGGAGCGCGATCGTCTCGCCCACCTCGAGATCGGGGGTGATCACGTAGAGCACGTTGGTGCCCTGGTCGAGGGCCCAGACCTCGAAGCCCGCCAGCGCGGTTGAGGTGACGAGCACGATCGATGCGAAGACGGCAGTTCGTATGTGTCGGGCGAGTTGGGTCATGGCAGCCTCCCGGTAATAGTTGAGTAACTGTATCCACGATACGCCCGGTGGTTGTCAACCCTTCACGCGACATCACTGGGCTGCCGCGACGCGGGAGCGCGGCGGGACGGGTGCCCGCGTACCGCGCACCGCTACAATCCTGCATGCGCCTCTCCACCACCGACGTCTACGCCCTGCACGCCCTCGGCTACCTCGGCACCCTCGAGCGGGAGCGCTGGGTCGCCAGCGAACGCATCGCCGAGGCGACCGGCGTGGCGCGCCCGTACCTCGTACGCCTGCTTGCGGCCTTGGTGGGCGCCGGCATCGTCGTCTCGAAGAAGGGCGCGCGGGGCGGCTACGCGCTCTCCAGGCCAGCCGCGACCATCAGCCTGCGCGACGTGATGCGCGCCATCGACGGCCCGATCGCGCCGCTGTCGTGCGTCAGCCTCGTGTGGTTCAAGGCGTGCCCCGAGCAGACTCGCTGCCACGCTCGCGGCGCCGTCTACGAGCGCCTGCGCGACGCGATGCTCGACGCCATGGCCGACATCACCGTCGCCGACCTCGCCGCCGACGTCGAAGCCGGCGTCGACTACCGCCACTGCCTCGAGCACGTAATGCGCGCCAGCGGCTGATACGACGACCGGCTCGGCGACCGCTCCGAGGGGGGCGCTGCGGTAGCGTCGCCTGCGATGCCTCCCCACCCCGAAGACACGAGCGTCGGCGGGAACGCCGGGACGCGCTGGCGAGCGCCGTTCGAGGGAATGGCCTCGTTCTGGGTGACGTGGGCCGGACTGACGACGTCGTTCACGGGATCTGGACTCACGCGATTCGCGTTGAGCGTGTGGGTCTACCAGGAGACGCGCGACGCGGAGGCCTTCGCGCTCTTGCTGTTCTTCGGGATCATCCCACTCTCCATCGGTTCGCTGGTCGCCGGACCGCTCATCGACCGATGGGACCGGCGCACGGTGCTGATCGCGGCGACCGCGCTCTCGCGCGTCCCGACGGTCGCCGTCACGCTGCTGTGGTGGCAGGGCGGCCTCGAGCTGTGGCACATCTACGTGGCGCTGATCGTGAACGGCCTGGCGAACGCCTTCGTGCTGCCGGCGTTCGACGCCAGCGTGCGGCTGCTCGTGCCGCGCAGGCGCCTGGCGCGCGCCTCGGGGTACAGCCAGGTGATGCAGACGCTCGGGATCGTGGTCGGCCCGCCGCTCGCCGGCGCGCTCATGGTCACGGCAGGCCTCGGCAGCGTGCTGGTGCTCGACGTCGCGACGGCGCTCGTCGCGCTGGTGGCACTCGCCACGGTGCGGATCCCGAACCCGGTCCGAACGCTCGACACCGGCACGCGCGGCGGTGTGATCGCCGACTTCGTGGTCGGTCTGCGCTACGTCCTCGACCGGCCGGCGTTCGTCTTCCTGTCGGTCTTCTTGGCGCTGACGGTGTTCGGATCGGCGTTCGTGTACGCGCTCTCCGGACCCTTGGTGCTCGGCATCGGCGACGAAGCGACCATCGGCATCGTGTACGCGGTGTACGGGATCGGGGCCGTGGTCGGCGCGGTCGCGATCGGCGCCTGGGGTGGCCCCCGGCGGCGGATGCCCACCATCCTCGTGGCGACCCTCGCCGTCGGCGTCGGGATGGTGCTCAGCGGTCTGCGTCCCGACGCGGTGTGGATCGGCGTGACCATCGCCGTCATCGGCGCGGCGCAGTCCGTCCTGCTCGCGCTCAACCGGGTCGTCTTCCAGGAGCACGCCGCGCCGGACGTGCTCGGGCGCGTGTTCGCCTTTCGCATGGTGCTGACCGCGGCGGCGCAGGCCGCCGGCATCGTGCTCTCGGGGAGCTTGGCTGCGCGCGTGTTCGAACCTGCCATGGCGCCCGGCGGCGCGTTGGAGCCGTGGCTCGGGCCGATCATCGGCAGCGGCGAGGGGCGCGGCGCGGCGGTGCTGCTCATCGCCATGGGGCTCGTCCTGACGGGGTTCACCGTGGCCAGCGCCGCGTCGCGCCGGATCCGGCACATGGAAGACAGCCTGCTCGAAGCGCCTGAGGCGCACGACATCGGAAGCACGCCCACGGCGCGGCCAGCCAGCCAGCGCGTACCGTGACGCATGGCAGCGAGCGAGCCCGCGCGCGTCCCGGTCCACGAGTTGACGCTGCGGCCGGCGCTGGCGGCCGCGTTCCCACCGACCCGCGCAGCCGCGCTCGAGCGGGTGCGTTCGGTCGATGAGCGCGCGTACGCGCGGACCCGGAACCATCTGCGCGGCGCGGTGTCGCGCCTCTCCCCCTACCTGACGCACGGTCTGGTGAGCGTGCCCGAGGTCCTGGCGATCGTCGCGCCTGACGCTGCCGGGAAGTTCGCGCAAGAACTCGCCTGGCGCGAGTTCTTCCAGCTCGTCTACGAGCGCGACGGGCGCTCGATCTTCGACGATCGCTTCGGTCCGCAACCGCGCCGGAGCGCATCGGCCCACCCACGCCGACTGCCCCGAGCGATCATGGAGGGGCGCACGGGGATCGACGCCCTCGACGACGCCGTCAGGTCTCTCCTGGACGGCGGTTACGTCCACAACCACGCCCGCATGTGGCTGGCCAGCGTCACGTGCCACCTGGCGGGCGCGGACTGGCGCGCCGGAGCGGCCTGGTTCTTCTTCCACCTGCTCGACGGCGATCTCGCC
>PWQI01000292.1 GCA_003556805.1 Trueperaceae bacterium
ACCGGCCAGTTCGCGAGCTCGTCCCAGCTCGAATGGTCCCCCGCGGCGCGCCGAGCGAGCCACGCCTCACGGTAGTAGGGCACGCGCGTCGCGGCGCGGTGCAGGAGCGGAGCGACGCGCTCCACCTGGTACGCATGCCAGCGATCGGCCGGCCAGGCTTCGCGCTCCAGCGCCTCGCCGACCAGGCGCTCGGTGTCGGCACCGTAGCGCCACCAACGCAGGTACCATCCGTACGCACTCGCTGCGGCGTCTCGGGTCGACGGTGGCAAGCGGCCGTACACACGCCGCGCCGCACGCATCACGACGACACTCGCTGGGGACGTCGCAACGGGCACACGGGCCACGCGTACCGGGTCGAGCGTGGAGCGGGTCGCCTGCGGTCCAGCATGCGCGACGATACACGACGATCCATGCGTGCCGTAACGCACATGCTCTCCGACGTGGTCGTGCTCACATCGTCCATGACGAGGATCACCGTGTCCTGCGATCACGGACCGTATGCTGACGGCATGCGCCTCGGGACGACAGCGCGGCGCGACGCAGCGCGCAGCAGACGGGAGGACGCCGTGCGAACCTCAGCTCACGACCACGGGTGGCGTCGTTCGCCACTCGCGCACACCGTCGTTGCATGCACCGTCGGACTCGCTGCGGTCCTCGTTTCCATGGCGGCATGCGCGCCTCAGGTACGTTCAGCGATCGTGCAAGACGTCGATCTGCGCACCGAGCAGACGTTTCGGCCCGCGCCATCGGCCCGACTCGCTCGCTCGAACGGCGCCATGACCGTTGCGCGGCTCCCCGAACCTCCACGCTCCCCGCTCCCGCTTCGCGGTGATCCCAGCTTCGACCCCTCTGGCCTGGACGACGTCGAGCGATTCTGGTACGACGAACTCTGGGATACCTTGAGCGACGAAGCGTACGTCTCGTACAGCACCGAGGTCGCTCGCCGCGACGACCTGTATCACTACGGTCGCACGCTCCACACCATCATCAACTCCTTGCTGACGGCCTTCCGTGTCACGGGTGATCTCGCGTTACTCGACGAGGTCGATCGCTTGAGTGAGCACATGCGCGCCCACCTTCGCGACGGGTGGCGCGATACGTTGGATCGCACGAGTGGGACGCGCGACGGCTTCCTGAACTGGGTCTACCGGGCCGGTGGTGGTTCGACGGCCCACCAGGGGAAGGATCTGCACGTGTTCGACGAGATGCGCACCCATGCGCTCGTCGCGGAGTTCACGTGGGCGTTCCACAACAACCGTGATCTGCCGAGCCCCGGCGGTGTGCCGTACGGCGAACGGGCCGACGCGTGGCAGGCGTACCTGCTGGACCACTTCGAGGCCAAATGGCGTGCGCGGAACGACGTCCTGGGCAACCGTTTGCCGTTCCTCGAACACGACTCGCTACACGCCAACATGGCGTTCGCGAAGTACCACCACTACGTCGGTCTCCTGCGCGACTCCTCGCGAGACCGGAACGAGTCCGAGCGGTTGTCACGACGCGTGCTCAGCCACTTCGTCATGGTGTCGCTCGGTGATGAGCAAGGGGTGGTCTGGCCACGGCGCCTGGAAGCGACCGAGGATCAGCATTACCTCCAACCCACGACGTACGCGCGTTACGTCATCATGGACGTAGTGACGCTCCATCTCGAAGGAGCGCCCGCGTGGAGCGATCGAGATCTCATCGATGCGATTGCGATCACCGTTCTGTCGTTGGTCATCGACCCTGCCGCACCTGCGATCACGTTCGCGCGCGACGTCGGGGGCGGTGCCGCACGCGGTGGCATCCCTGCATCGCCGCCCACGGAGTTTCAACCGATCACGGAGAACCGCTACGCGATCAGCTCGTATGCCCTCCTCACTGCGTGGGATCGGACGGGTTCGCTCGCAACGGTGACGCACGTGATCCACGAGCGCCGGTCGGAGCGCGCGCGTCACGTCCAGCTGCCCGCCGCCATGCTGCTCGCGGTCGGCGATCAGCCCGTCGAGTCGGCAGTGCGACGGTGATGCGTGCCGCTGCGGGCAACGCGGTCTTGGACGCTGAAGTCACGCACCGACAGGATCGCCGTCCTGGGCACAGCTCGATCGCCGGTGCAGCATCTCGACCACTGAGGGTGACGTACGTGACCATGGCGTTTCCTGAGCGCTCCGAGACGTTCGCGACGAACGACGTTCGTGCGTTGCGCGCACGTGGCGTAGAGGTCGACGTGCAGTGTCTCCGTACGCGGCACCCAGACAACGACACGATGCTCGAGGCACGCGGGCTCTCCGGTCTCGAGGTCGACCACAACGGCATCGGTGCCACGGCTCGCGGCATCCTGGCCGCCATCACCCGACCGCGTTCAGCGCTCGCCACGCTGCGGTGGGTCCTGACGCAACGCGGAGGCCGCGGACCGCGGAACGACGTCATCGCCGGCCTGCTGCTGCTACCGCGAGCCTTCGACATCATCGCGATCCTCGAGCGTCGACGCCCGGACGTGGTCCACATGTTCTGGGGCCACTACCCCGCCATCGTGGGACACCTCGTGCAGAGCAGGCTCCCGACGGTCGTCACGTCGATCTCCATCAACGCGTACGACCTCGAGTGGGAGTACCCGGGCACGCCGCCGGTGGCGCGCAGCGCCGACGTCGTACGGACGCACGCACACGTGAACCTCGAGCGGCTGGTGCCCTTCCTCGGCATCCCGAAGGAGCGCATCGAGGTGATCTACAACGGCATCGACATCGACAGGGTCGACCGCCTTGCAGGCGGCATCGTGAAGGACCCGTTGAGCATCGTCGCGATCGGCCGCCTGGCCGAGTCCAAGGGCATGGCTGAGGTCGTGAGCGCGTTCGAGCGCGTGCGAAGGACCCACCCAGGCGCGACGCTCGATGTCGTCGGCGACGGACCCGAACGGCGATCCCTCGAGGACCTGGCGCGGCGCATCGGTGTGGCTTACGCGATCCGTTTCCACGGGCACGTTGCGCACGACGACGCCGTTCGACTCATGTGGCGTAGCCGGGTCGTGATGCTCCTGTCGCGGGCCACGGGCGAACGGTTGCCGAACGTGATCAAGGAGGGTATGGCGTGCCGTTGCGTGTGCGTGACGACGCCGACGCCCGGCATCGAGGAGTTGGTGCGTGACGGCACCACGGGGTTCGTCGTCCAGGCGTCCGACGTCGAGTCGGCCGCCGCGATCGTGAACGACGTGTTCGCGGGCCGCGTCGACGTCGCCGGCATGACGGAGCGAGCGTCGGCCCACGTCCGTGCGCACTTCGATCTCGCGACGACGGTGTCGCGCTATCGAGACATCTGGACCCACGCGGTGACGCAGCGCACTGGCGCGTCGTCCAGGACGCACTCGTGAACACCGGTCACGGCAGCGACGACCGGGGTGACGCCGTGCCTGAACGCATTGCGATCTTCCTCACCGACCTCACGGGTGGCGGCGCCGAGCGCGCGATGGTGAACCTCGCAGCAGGCATGGCAGACCGTGGCCTCCAGGTCGACCTCGTCCTCGCCAGTGCAACCGGTCCATACCTGCGCGAGGTCGACGACCGGGTCGACGTGGTGGACCTCGCTGCCGGTAGGACCGCCAGGGCGGTCCTACCGCTGGTCACGTACCTCCGACGCATGCGCCCCGAAGTGCTCCTCAGCACGCTGCACCACGCCTGCATCGCGGCGACGGTTGCGCACGCGCTCGCCCGGACACCGACCCGCCTTTTCCTTCGCGAGGCCAACACGGTGTCCGAGCGACCCGTGTCGACGTTCGATCTGCGCAGTCGTGCGCAGCGCCGCATGATGCGCTGGGCATACGACCGCGCGGATGGCGCGATCGCTGTCTCGGAGGGTGTGGCCGACGATCTACGTGAGGTGTTCGGCGTCTTGGACGACAAGCTGTGGACGCTGTACAACCCGGTCGTGAGCGACGACGTCCAGACGCTCGCGTCGCACGAACCGGACCACGCATGGCTCGCCGGGGGAGGCCCTCCCGTCGTCGTGGGCGTCGGCCGCCTCGTCGAGCAGAAGGACTTCGGCACGCTCATCGACGCCTTCGTACGTGTGAGGGCGGGCCGGGACGCTCACTTGATCCTGCTCGGTGAGGGACCCGAACGCGGCGCCCTCGAGCGACGCGCTCGCGAACGTGGCGTGGCCGCCGACGTGGCACTGCCGGGGTTCGTCGCCAATCCGTTCGCGTACCTCGCGCGCGCGGCCGTGTACGTGCTGTCGTCACGGTACGAGGGGCTCCCCGGCACGCTGATCCAAGCGATGGCGTGCGGCTGCCCCGTCGTTGCGACCGACTGCCGGAGCGGACCCGCGGAGGTCCTCGACCGCGGGCGCTTCGGGGAGCTCGTGCCGATCGGCGACGACGCCGCGATGGCCGCAGCCATCGAACGAGCCCTCGACGCTCCGACACCTTCCGACGTGCTTCGCTGCCGAGCGGGAGCGTTCGCAACGGGCCCGGTCGTCAGCGCATACGTGCGAGCGTTCGCCGGCGTGCGGTTGGAGCCGCTCGTCGAGGCATCATCGACGCGGACGCCCGGGGTCGATCCACGATGACCGAGCGACGAACGACGACACCGCGCGTGAATGTGGTGTTGCCCACGTACCGGCGTACCGATCTCCTGGAGCGGGCCATCGCAACCGTCCTGGCACAGACCGAGACGGGGTGGGAACTGATCATCGTCGACGACAACGGTGCGGGACACCCGAGCCAGATCGCCGCCGCCGCCGTCGCCGCGCGACACGTCGACGATCCCCGCATCACGTACGTCGTCCACGCGCACAACCAGGGTGGTGGTGCCGCGAGGAACACCGGCATCGCCCACGCGCGCGCGCCATTCGTCGCGTTCCTCGACGACGACGACGCGTGGTACCCGGACAAGCTCGAGCGCCAGCTCGCGTGCTTCGAGCGCCGCCCCGACGTCGCCCTCGTCTACGGTGCGTACCGTCGCGTCTCATCCTCCGGCCCCGGTCGCATCGAGACGCCGAGACCCGACGGGCACAGTGTGGCGGCGTTGCTTCGGCGCAACGGCGTCGGCACCACGTCGCTCGTGATGTGCCGGAGGACGGCCCTCGATGCGATCGGTGGCTTCGACCCCACACTGCGCTCGCGTCAGGATCTCGATCTCTACCTCAGGCTTGCACAGCGCTACCCGTTCGCCTACGTCGACGCTCCCCTCCTCGACAAGCATCAGCATGAAGGGCTCACGATAGGAAAGGATCAAGAGGGCACCGTCGACGCCCACCGCCGCTTCTACGAGAAACATCGAGACGCCTAC
>PWQI01000127.1 GCA_003556805.1 Trueperaceae bacterium
AGCACGTCGCCGTCCCAGCGCTCGACGCGCACGTCCAACAGGGTGTCGTCGCGAGTCGCCTGCGCGAACGTCAGCGACAGCTCGCCGACCGGCAACTGCTGACCGATCAACCGGAACAGGCCGCTCCGGTCGGCCGTCAAGCGCCAGTAGACGTCGACCACCGCCATGTTGGCGCGCGGGACGAGCCACTGGCTCGCTGCGAGCGACGAGGCGGCCGCCACCGCCCCGAGCACGACGAACACCAGCGCTGCGCGCCGCAGCGGCACGGCGCCGGCCTGCATCGCGGTCAACTCCTGGTCCGTACCGAGGCGACCGAACGACAGCAACACCGCCAAGACGAGCGCGATCGGCGCCGTCATCACCAGCGCCTGCGGGAGCAGCAGCGCGATCCACCACGCCAACTCGAGCAGCGGCGTGCCCACGATCCACTGCAGCCGCGGCAACACCGCGCTCACCGCCGCGAGACCGCCGTACAACAGCAGGCCGAACACGAACGGCGGCATCGCTTCGCGGATCAAGTAGCGGTCGATTCGGCTCAGCACGGTGACAGGTCGATCCCTTCCCAGCGCAGCATGCTACCAACCCCTCAGCGGCGCAGATCGTCGAGCCTCGGCGTGCGCACCGGCACACGGAAACCGACGCTGCTCGTGGCGCTGCCGTCCGGCTGCGAGCGGTAGGCGGCGTCGACGACGCCGTACGGCGTCTCCCACGCCAACGCCACGCCGTGCCCACGGAGCGCCGGCCAGCCGTCGCCACGCAGGGTCGGCCACACGTCGAGCGCGAGATAGGGGCGCAGCGTGACCCCGTGCGCCTCCCAGCGAAACGGCGTCCCCGCTGCCAACGTCAGGTCGCGCAACCCGACCGACCCGGGCACCAGGGCGACCGTCGCCTCGAGCCCGAGCTCCGGCGCCGCGTCGGGCCAGGTCGCGTCGACACCGACCCTCGCGAAGGCGTCGCGGCCCTGACGCGGATCGAGGACGCCGGAGAGCTCGACCGTGGCCCGCGCCGACAGGCGCACACCGGTGTCCGCTGGCGGGTCGATCACGACCGCCGACACCGTGGCGCGAGCACGCTCCAACCCGATCGCCCGGTCGCTGCGCGTCGGATCGTCCCGCCAGTCGTAGCGCAGGTCGACGGCGGCGCGCACCGGCGAGGCGGCACCCGTCCGCAGCGCGAGCGTGCTCAGCTGCCTCGGCGCGACGCGATCGACGTCGTCGCCGAAGGGCGTTCCGCCCACCACACCGCGGTAGGCGTGCGTCAGCGTCAGCTCGAGGCCCGCGACGCGCGCGTCCCAGCGCGGCGTCACGCCCCACCAGGTCTGACCCATCGCCGGCGTGACCGCCCCGGTCACGCCACCCTCGAAGCGCACACGCAGCGTCCCGAGCGCTCCGGACCGCGTGGCGGTGTCCCAGCGTGCGCTGGCCCAGGCGCGGGGCGACGCGACCTCGGCAGCGCCACGACGCTCGGCGCTGAGCGCGATCCCCACGTCGAAGAGCGTCGCGTGACCAGCGGGCGCGACGCTCGTCAGCGCTCGGCCGACGCCGTGGCGGAGCGCGATCGAAGCGTTCTGGACACCGAACGCCGTGCCGCCGGCGACGCGTTGCTCCAACCGCAGCGACCAGGCGCCGCCGAGCGGCAGCGCGGCCGAGGTCCGGACCGCGACACCCGACGCGCTGAGCACCACGTCGAGACCACCGCGCTCGTCGTCGCCCGCCACCAGCATGCGCCAGCGCGGCGCCGCGTCCGCCTCCAACGCCACGTCGGCACTCCACCTGATCTCCTCCTGGCGACGCTCGACCAACCTCAGCAACCAGCCTCGGCGCTCGTCGAGGATGAGCGCCAGCGGCGACCGCAGACCCTCGACGTCGGCCACGTCGACCTCGAGTCGGCTGCCGAGGGGCACGCGCACGGCGCCCGCCACGAGGGTTCCAGCCTCCACCACGACCACCCCATCGTGGATCCCCACCCTGACACCCTCGCCCTCGACTCGAACCGCAGCCTCGCTCGGTGGGCAGTCGCACGTCGACAGCACCACGCCGACCCCGACCACCTCGTCGGCGTCGAGCGTCGCCTCGCGGATGTCGAGACGCGCCCAGGGCGTAGCCGCCACCAGGTCCCGGCCCCACGCGGTCCCAGCGTCGAGATCGAGCACGAGCTCGCTGGCGAGCGCGACGAAGTCCTCGCCGACGAGGGTCGCGCTGTGCAGTCGCACGCTGCGGGCGTCGGCGACCAGTTCCTCGGCATCGAATCGCCAACCCTCCGCGATCACTACGGCGCCACCGGCACGTACGAGCGGATCGGTGGTGAGCCGCTCGACGACGATCGCGTCGGCCGTGATCGTCACCCGCTCGCCCGCGATCTCGAGGCACACGCCCCCCTCGAAACGCACCGCGTCGGCCGTGCGATCCGTCGCCAGCTCGCGGAACACCACGCGCCCCAGATCGGCGACCGTCAACTCGCTCGCGCCCGCCACGCTGACGCACACCTCTGCCCAGGCCGACCCGGCGAGCGCCAACGCGGCGCTACAGGCACAGGCCCGGACGAAGGCGCCACGACGACGCCGTCTCGCAGTGCGAGCGCTCACTCCTCGCTCGCCGCCGCCAGCCGCTCCGCCACGTCGGCATCGAGCGCGGTGCTGGCGTCGTAACCGACGATCGCACCCGTCTCGTCGCGCTCCGGCGTCAGTTGCAGGGGGGCGCCGTCAGCGTCTGCTCGCAGCAGCAGCGGACCGTCCTCGTACGCGTACGCCGGGACCAGCACGATCCGGCCGCTCGCGGTGTCGTACAGGAGCGCCGCGGCCTCGAAGGTCGGCGCATCGCCGCTGACGTCGCCGTGCGCCCACAACCAGCCGTCGTCGGCGTCGAAGCGCAGCGAGCGCGCACGCACCACGGCGCCGTCGACCCGCAGCGTCACCCCACCCTCGACGATCAGGCGGCGCCGCTCCAGGTCGAGGACCACCTCGGCCGCGTCCATCGTCCCGAACGCGCCCGTGAGGACGGCCTCGGTCGCCTCGAGCCGTTCTCCGTCGGCGTAGCGCAGCCAGGGCGCCTCGAGCCGCACGCCGCTGCCCTGATCGACCACGATGCCGCCGTCTGGGAGCTCCGTGAAGCCGGTCGCGAGGTCGAGCGTCTGCGCGCCGAAAGCGGTCACGGTGAGTTCGGCCAGCGGCGCGGCGTCCTCGGCCAGGGCGGACGCGGCCAGGAGCGCGAGCGCCACGGTGCACCACAGCGGCCAGCGAGGCTGGCTGGGTCTCCTCATCGGCATGGCGTCAATGTACCCGCGCCACGCCGCTCGGGCGCGAGGAGCGGGCCCGCAGCCTTCATCGCCGCTTCATGCCGCCGTGACCGCGTCGGGCTCCAGGACGAAGGTGTAGCGCGCGTCGAAGGGCCGCTCGGCGAGGAGCGCCTCGCCCGCGCTGCGCTCCGTGCGCAAGACCTCGTCCACGACCTCCTGCACGCCCTGCACGCGGCCGCGGTCGAGGAGCGAACTGGCGACGGAGACGAGGCGTCCCATCGGCGTCTCGCCGCGCAGGGTCAAGCCAGTCGCAAGGGTGCGCTGCGCTTGCCGCCAGGCCCCCTCCGTCACGCCCTCGCGTTGCACGCGCTCGAGCTCGGCGTCGACGCGCTCGAGGACGCTATCGAGGTCGCCGGCGTCGCAACCGAGGTACGCCTGGAAGCTCCCGAAGCCGTCCGCCGGATCGTGCCAGAGCACCGCGCTGTCGGCGATGCCAGGCTCAACCAGGGCCCAGAACAGGGCGCCGTTGTCGTCGTCGCCGATGGTGTGGGCCAGCAGCGAGGCGGCCATGCGGCGCGAATCGCTGCGCCCCACGCCGGGCGCGAACAGCGCCACGTGCGCACGGTGCACGCCGGCCTTGCGCGCCCCACCGCGGCCGGCCCGGGCGGTCGGCGCCAACCGCTGCGCGCGCTCGGCCGTCCCCGCCGCCGGGCGAGGAGCGCCCTCGAGGAACCGCAGCGTCGCGTCCCAGTCGTAGTGACCGGTGAGCACCACCAGCTGGTTGTCCGCTCGGTAGCGGCGTTCCCAGTAGCCGCGGACGCGATCCGCATCGAGTGCGCTCACCGAGGCCTCGGTGCCGAGGACGCCGCGTCCGAACGCGTTGGCGTCGAAGTAGGCGCGCGCACCCCGCTCGAACGCCTGCGCGTCGGGCCGGTCTGCGTACATGGCGATCTCCTCGAGCACCACCTGCCGCTCGAGTTCGATGTCTTCGGGCCGCAACGCGGGTCGCAGCATGCCGTCGAACAGCTCGAGCAAGGCGAGCCCCGCCTCGGGTAGCACCGCCCCGTAGTACACGGTCCGTTCCTCCGAGGTGTAGGCGTTGTATCGCGCGCCCAAGGCGTCGAACGCCCGCGACACGTCCGAGCCCGTGCGGCGCTCGTCGCCCTTGAAGCACAGGTGCTCGAGGAAGTGCGACACGCCGTGTTCCTCGGGCCGTTCGTCGCGCGATCCCGTCTCGATCACGACGCCGACCGCCGTCGACGCCGCGGCAGGGTTGTGCTCGCCCACCACCTGCAGGCCGTCGGCCAGGACCGCGTGGTCGATCCGAAGCCCGCTCACGACGCCACCGCTGCGCCGACTGGACCGAGCGTGACGCTGGTGAAACGCGGCTCGGGCGTCTGGGCCAGGAACGCATTGACGTCGTCGAGACCGAGGCCTGCGAGCGCCGCGTCCACCTCGCCCAGGCTGCGCGCGCGCCCGAGGTGCATCACGTCGCTGGCGAGGCGCGAGGCGCGCGCTCCCGACGCCTCGCCCGACATCACCAGCGACGAGCGCAGTTGCACCGAGGCGCGCTCGAGCTCGTCGGCCTCGACGCCGGCGCGCAAGCGCGCGATCTCGGCGGCCACCACGGCGACCGTCTCGGCCGCGCGCTCGGGCGTGGTGCCGGCCCGCGCCACCAGGTAGGCGTGGCCGCGAACCAGGCGCGTCCCGGCCGACACGCTGTACACCAGGCCGCGCTTCTCGCGCACCTCGCTGAACAGCCGCGCGCCCATGTTGCCGTCGAGCACCGCCAGGGCGAGCTGCTGGGCGTACCAGCCGGGGTGGTCGAGGTCGACGGCGGGGGTGGCCATGCCGATCTGCACCTGCGCGCTGTCGGCCGGCACGCTGACCTCGTGCGGCGCGCGCACGATCGGCGCCGGCAGGTCGCGCGACGCTCCGCGCCACGCACCGAAGGTCGACTCGAGCAGGGCGGGCAGGGCTGCGAGGTCGATGCCGCCGGCGATCGCCAGCACGGCGCCCTCGGGGCCGATCCGCTCGGCCGCGTCGGCGCGCGCCGCGGCGGGCGTCAGGCGCTCCAGGTGGCTGCGCTCGCCGTACGCGCTGCGGCCGTGCGCGCTCTCGAAGTAGGCGGCCACCAGGGCCTCGCCCGCGCGCTGCGCCGGCGAGTCGAGCGTCGCGTCGAGGTCCTGGAGGGCGAGGGCGCGCACGCCCTCGAAGCTGGCGTCGCCGAGCAACGGGGCGCGCACGGCGTCCGCCAAGAGCGGCAGCACCGCGGCTGCGTCGCGCTGCAAGAAGGCGGCCGAGAGGCTGAGGGTCTCGCGGCCGACGCCGCCACCGCGGCGCACGCCGAGCGCGTCGAGGGCGTCGGCGTAGCCACGCGCATCGCGCTCGCCGGCGCCGCGCTGCAGCCACTCCGAGAGGATCGCGGCGCTGCCGATGCCGTCCTCGGGGTCGTTGGCCGACCCGACGGGGAGCAGCAGCACCAGGCTGACCGTGGCCAGCCACGGCATCGGTTCGGCAACCACGCGCAGGCCGTTGCCGAGCCGGACGTCGAACGGGGGGAAGGAATCGGTCACGCCGGGGAGGATAGCACCGGTGCCAGCGCGCCGACGTCGCGGTGCGCGGCGTCTGGCACGGCCCCTGCGGCCGAGCGCTAGCCCGGCCGGATGATCAGCTCGGAGACCAGCGACGGTCGCGGGAGCTCGAGCAGGCCGACGATCTGCGCCGCTACGGCCTCGGGCTGCACGAACGTCTCCGGCTCGTACTCGGCGCCCTCAGCCGCCCGCACGGCCGCCTGCATCGGCGTCGCCGTGCGGCCCGGGTAGACCGTGGTCACACGCAGCTCGTCCTCCTCCTCGCGCAGGGCATCGGCCAGCGCGCGCAGCGCGAACTTGCTGGCGGCGTACGCCGACCACTGCGCCTTGGCCTGGCGCCCAGCGCCGCTGTTGACGAACACCACGTGCCCACGGGCGTCGCGCAAAGCGGGGAGCAGCGCACGCGTCAGCGCGTACGGCGCGCGCACGTTGACGGCGTAGTGGGCATCGAGCACGGCCGTGCCCACGTCCGCGACCCGCCCCAGCTCGATGAGGCCGGCCGCGTGGACGAGCGCGTGCAGCGGCCCAGCGTGGCTGGTCGCGGCGAGCCGCGCCACGTCGTCGTCCGAGGCGAGATCCGCGAGGCACGTCACGGCCTCCGCGCCGAGCGCGCGGGCTCGCGAGGCCACCTCCTCGGTGCGCTCGGCGTCACGGCCCTGGAGCACCAGCGACCACCCCGCCTGCGCCAGCGCTGCGGCGCAGGCTGCGCCGATGCCACTCGAGGCGCCCGTCACCAGCGCGCGGCGCGGGCCGCCGGCGTCGCTGGTGGCGTCCAGGAACGCGCGCGTCGCACCCTCGAGGTCGCCGCTCCCCGCCAGGCTGGTACCGACCAGCACCGCGTCGGCGACGCCGACGAGCGCTCTCGCCTCGGCGCCGGAGGCGTAGCCCGACTCGGCCACCCACACGGCCTGGTGGCCGAGGGCGCGACCGTGCGCGATCAGCCGCGGCGCGGTGGTGGTGTCGATCGCCAGCGTGCGCAGGTCGCGGTTGTTCACGCCGATCAGGTCGGCACCCGCGGCCCGCGCCAGCTCGAGCTCGGCCTCGTCGTGGACCTCGACGAGCGCGTCCAGCCCCAGCGACCACGTCGCGCGCAGGTACGCACCGAGCGCGTCGCCGAGCACCGCCGCGATCAGCAGCACGCCCGCCGCGCCGTCGTCCGAGGCCTCGACCAGCTGCGCCGGGTGCACCACGAAGTCCTTGCGCAACAGCGGCAGGTCGACGGCGGCGGCCACGGCGCGGAGGTGGGCCCGCTCGCCAGCGAAGTGCCGCGGCTCGGTCAGGACCGACAGCGCCGCCGCGCCGCCGGCCGCGTAGGCGCGGCCGGCGACGACCGGATCGATGTCGGCGATCAGGCCCTGCGACGGCGACGCGCGCTTCACCTCGGCCAGGAGCGCCAGGCCGGGCCGGGCCAGCGCGGCCCGGAGTCGACCGCGGCGCGCCGCGCCGGCGGGGCGCGGCGGCAGGTCGACGGCGGCCCCCGCCAGGTCGGCGGCACGCTCGCGCGCGATCGCGCCGAGCACGCCCGGCACCAGCGCCAGGCGCTCGGCACCCAACGGCGCCGGCGCGGACTCAGTACGTGTGGAAGCCACGCTCGCCCGCCGCCTCGCCCCACGCCACGTCGACGTCGTCGACCAGCGCGTGCGTCGGCCCGTTGCGGATGTGCACGAGCAGCGTCTCGAGCGCCTCGCGCGGGCCCTCCGCCAGCACCTCGACGCGCCCGTCCGGCAGGTTCTCGACGTGGCCGGAGAGGCCGAGGTCGCGGGCGTGGCGCTGCAGGAATGCGCGGTAGCCGACGGCCTGGACCCTGCCCTTGACCATCGCAGTCAGACGCTCCGCCTGGGCCGTGTGTTGTGAGCGTTCCATGGCCGGCATGCTACCTCGTCATCTCATGGACGGGTGCTACGCTTGAACGGTGACGACGACCCTCCGACGTCGGCTGGGACGTGCCTGGCCGTTCGGCGAGCGGTCCCCTCGGGCCAACACCTGATGCCCCGCCGCACCGCTCTGAGCATCGCGCTCCTGCTCGCACTCCTCGTACTCGCCGGCCTGCTCCCAGGGCACCCGGCCGTGCGCGAGCCGGTGCTTGCCCGCGTGGTCGAGGCGGCGCGCGACGCCGGCGTGACGCTGCGCTTCGAGCGCAGCAGCGGCAACCTGTGGCGCGGCATCACGCTCCAGGGCGTCGAGCTGAGCGCCGAGGGCGTCGACCTGCGCATGGCCGAGGCGCGGCTCGGCTGGTTCCTGCCACCGCTCGTGACGGGCGAGCTGCCGCTGCGCGTGCACCTCACCGACCTGACGGGCGACGTCGACGTCGCCCGGGCCCTGGCGGCCTGGGAGCCGGCGGAGCCGGCGGAGGGCGGTTGGCCGCTCCCCCGCCTGCTGTGGCGCGAGGTCGAGCTCGCGGGCGCCGACGTCTCCATCGCAGACGTGCCGTTCACGCTGCCCGACGTCCAGCTGGTCGACATCGGCGTCAGCGGCGACGGCGACGACCTGGCGTTGGCGCTCACCCTCCGCACCGCCGACGGCGCCGCCGAGCTGATCGGTCGGGCCGACGCGGTGACGGGTCAGGTGGTGCTGGACATCGTCGCGGCGGACGCGACCCTCGCGCGGGCGTGGTGGGACGGCGTCAGCGCCGGCACGGTCCGCGGCGAGGTGCGCATCGGCGACGGCCTCGTGACGGCAGAGGGTCACGTCGAGGACGGCGTCGTCGAGACGTACGGCGCGGTGGTCGACGGCATCTCGGGTCCGGTTCGCTGGGACGGAGCACGGGTCCACACCGAACTCAGCGGCAGCGCCGCCGGCGGCACCATCGTCGCGCAGGCCATCGTCGACGTCCCCGCCGCGCGCTGGAGCGCCACGGGTCGGGCGGACGTGGCGCTGGAGTCGGTGACGCCGTTGCTGTGGGCGCTGGGCGTCGACGGACCGCCACCGCCCAGCGAGGGCCGCGTCACGGCCGCGGTGCGCGTCGAGGGCTGGACCACCGCTCGCGTCGAGGTCGACGCGGTCGTCGACGGGAGCGTCTACGGCGTACCCGCCGAGGCGCTCGACGCCGTCGTGCGCTACGCCGACGGTCGCCTGAGCATCCTCGGCAACGGCGCGTTCGCCGGCGGCGAGCTCGATCTCCGCGTCGACGTCGAGGACGCGATCACCGACGTCGCCGCCAGCCTGCTGGGCGGCGCCTGGGGTCCGCTGGCGATCGACGCGCTCGAGGGAGCGCTGCGCTTCGGCGCCGAGGCGACGGGGTCGGCCACGTTCACCGGCACGCTGGCTCTGGGCGACGGCGTCCCGGTCGCCGCCGACCTGGCGCTCGACGCCGACGGGGCCGCGCTGTTCGTGGAGAGCGCCGAGGTGGGCGGCGCGCGGCTGCGCGGGGCGCTCGTGGCGCCCCGCCTGGCCGGCGACGCGCCCCTCGACGGCTCGCTGCAGCTGCTGGTCCCAGACGCCTGGTGGTCGGGGCCCGCCCCGGCGGTATCGCTCCAGGTCGACGGCACGATCGCTGCGCCGGGACTGACGCTCGCCGTCGCCGGCGCAACGCCGGCGCGGCCGCGGCTGGGGCCGTGGCTGAGCACGCTCGACCTGCGCGGTGCCGTCGACGTCGACGTCGACGGCACCGGCGCCACGCTCGACGGCGCGCTCGGCGAGTTCGCGGTCAGCGGCGGGATCGGCGGCGAGCGCACGCTCGAGCTGCGCCTGCCCGCCCTCGACTGGACCGGCCCGGTCGCGTTCGCGACGCCTGCGCTCGACCTCGGCCTGGCGCCGGTGGCGGGCGGCTGGTCGCTCGACGACGAGGCGGGGCGCGTGTCGCTGGAGTTCGGCGCCGAGGGCTGGCAGGCCCGGCTCGCGGCGCTCGCGTTCGACGTCACGGGGGTCGAGCTCAGCCTCGACGGCGCGGCCGGGGCGGTGGTCGACGGCGGCTGGAGCGCCGACGTCGTGGTCACCACCCCGACGGTCCCGGCACACCTCACGGCCGTGGGCGACGCGTTCGGAGCGGCCAGCGCGACGCTGACCGCCGGGGACGTCAGGCTCGACGCCAGCAGCGCTCCGGAGGGCCTGACCGCCAGCCTCGACGTCGCCGGCGACGAGCTCCGCTTCGAGGCGGCGGAGGGTACCTGGCGCCTCGACGGCGACGTCCCCGTGACACCGTTGCTGGCGCTCGCCGGCGTCGAGGGCGGGTGGTCGGGGCGCCTGACGAGCGCGCTCCGTGCGGACGCGGACGGCGCACGGGGCGAGGCGACGGTGGCGCTCGACGCCCCGGTCCCCGCGACGGCCGTCGTCACGGCGGACGACCTCGGCCTGGCGCTGTCGCTCCGAGCGGAGGCCGCCGGCGAGACGTGGACGCTGGACGGCCGCCTCACGCCCGACCTCGCGCTCACGGCCGGCCTCGGACCGCTCGGCCCGGTGCGCCTGGACGCCGCCGGCGGCGTCGGAGCAGGCGCCTTGCCCGACCTCGCCGCCGGCCCGCTGACGCTGCCGCTCGGCACCTGGCGCGCCGATGTCGACCTGGCCGAGGCCGCTGCCACCCTCGTGCTCGGCGGCTCGACGCTCACGGTCTCGTGGCGCGACGGCGTCGACGCCGCGCTCGACCTCGAGCAACGCGTCGACGCCGGGGCGGCGCCGTGGGCGCGGCTCCGTGGCACCGTGGCCTGGTCGTCGGAGCGGCCCGACGGGCCGCTCGATCTCGCGCTCGAGCGCGTGGACGGTCCCACGCTCCTGCGCGTCGACGGCACTCTGGCCGAAGCCCGCCTGTCCGGCGCCGCCCCCGCGAACCACTGGAGCGCCGTGCTCGGCGACGCCGTCCGCGCGCAGGGCGACCTCGCCTGGCAGGGGAGCGTGAGCGCGACGGCGGGCGCCGCCGACGTGACGGCCATGTGGACGCCCGGGCCCGGCCTCGACGCGCTGCGCGTCGAGGCCGGGCTGGGCGCCGGCGCGGCCAGTTGGCGCGCGCAGGCGCCGGGCCTCGAGGCCGCCGGCTCGGGCGCCGACTGGAGCGCGTCGTTCGAGGCCTTCTCCCCCACCGCCTGGCTGGAGCTCCCGGGGCTCGACGCGGACGCCGACGTGCGGCTCGGCGGTTCGATCGGTCGCAGCGCCGGCGCCTGGACCGGACAGCTCGCCATCGACCTGGCGCTCGGCGCGGACGTCGCCGCGAGCGCCGAAGTGACCGGCGCTGGCGACGCCCTGCTCCTCGCCGGCACGGCGCGCGCCTTCGACGACGTGCTCGCGCTCGCGTTCGACGGGCGCTGGGACGGCGCCTTCAGCGCCGACGTCACGCTGGCGGCCGGGGCCCTCGAGCCGGTCGGCTGGCCCGAGGTGAGCGCGGAGCTGCGCAGCGAGGACGGCTGGCAGCTGCGTGGCGACGGCGGCGCCTGGTCGTTGGGCCCGGGCGCCGCGGGCGGACGCTGGGAACAGCCGCTGTGGTTGGCCGGAACGCCGCACCTGTTGGTCCTCGACGCCGCCGACCCGGCGCTCGCCCGGCTCTCGGGCGAACTCCTCGAGGGCGACGCGCGCGTCGCTGCGGACGGTTGGCACGTGACGCTCATCAGCGCCGCTCCGGCGCCGCTGGTGCGACCGCTCGACGCCGAGGCGGGCCGCGCGCTCGAGCCTTTGACGGCGCTGCGCGCGGACGCCGTGCTCGATCCGGATCGGCTCGGCGCGTACACGCTCGACGCCACCGCCGTGTGGCGCCTGGACGACGGCACCGAGCTCGCGCTGGCGGCGCGGCTGAGCGGCGACATCGACGCGGGCGCGGGCCGCGTCCGCGTCGGTCCCGCCGACGCGGGCTGGGCTTCGGCCGACGTCTCGTACGACGCAGCCGGCGTTCGCGCCTTCGCCGACCTGGCCGACCTCGACGTCGACGCCCTCGCGGCGGCGTTCGGCCTCCCGCTCGGCGGCGCGCTGAGCGGCGGCGCGCACCTCGCACTCCAGGACGGTGCGGTGGACGTCGCGCTCGACGCTGACGGCACGCTGCGCGTGGCGTCGGTCGAGGTCACGGTCGCGGCCAGCCTGGCCGAGGACGCCTGGACCCTGGCCCTCGCCGAGGCCACCGGACCGTGGCGGCTCGCGCTCGCCGGCGACACCGCGCTGCGCGCCGCCACCGTGCAGCTCACGGGACCCGACAGCGACCTCGCGGGCACCATCGAGCACTCGCCCGACGTCCCGGCTGGCGCCTGGCGCGTGGCGGCGGCAGGCACGCTGCTGGCTGGGCCGACCGAGCTCGCGTTGCAAGGCGACCTGGACGCCGCGACCGCCGACGCCACCTGGGACGGCGTCGCCGTCACGGCGACCTGGTTCGAGGAGCGGCTGACGCTCGGCGTCGACGCTCCCGACGACCGCATCGCGGCCGGCCCGTGGCAGGTGAGCGCCGAGCTCGACGCCGCTGCCACCGGCCTGCCGCTGCAGGTGAGCGCCAGCGGCGCCGGGTTCGCGCTCGACGTGGACGGCTTCGCCGCCCCGCTCCATCTGCGCGGCCCGGTGCGCTGGCACGACGACGAGGGCGTCGTCGAGATCACCGGCCCGGACGACGACGGCGGCGCCTGGCGCGCTCGTCTCGACGACACGCTCGACCTCGTGTGGGATGGCGCCGGCGCGCGCCTGGTGGGGACGCTGGAGCGGACGCTGGCGGGTGTCGACCTGGACCTGACCAGCGACCTCACCTGGCAGGGCGGCGACGGCTTCGGCGGCGGCGCGCTCGCGCACATCTCGGGCCTGCCCGGCGACGCACGGCTCAGCGCCGACGTGGTCGGCGCTGGCGACCTCGAGATCGGCGCGGCCACCTGGCTCGCCGACGCCCCGGCCGGCTCCATCGGCGGCCGCCTCGCCGCCGACCCCAGCGACGGCTGGGAGCTCGACCTCGACCTCGACGTGCCGCTCGCGGGCGCAGGCATCGACGCCTGGCGCTTGGCGGTATCTGGCCAGGCCACGGGGGGCGTCGACGGAACGACGCTCGACACGGCCCTCGCGCTGGTCGGTCCGGTCGCGGCGCACGGCCGCGCCTGGCTCGACGCCGGCGCACTGCGCGCCAACCTCGTCGGCGAGGGCCTCAGCCCCAGCGCCCGGTGGGACGACGCGGGCGGGCGGGCGCAGCTGCGACTCGCCGACGTCGACGTGCGCGCCTGGCTGCCCTGGCTCGACGCACCGCGGGCGTCGCTGACGCTCGACGCGACGCTCGGCGACGAGGGCCCGGTGGTCGTCGCGGACGACCTGCGGCTGCACCTGCCCGGCGGCAGCGTCAGCGGCCAAGGTCGCCTGAGCGCCGACGGTCGCCTCGACGTGACGGGCCGCTCTGACCTCGACCTGGCCGACCTGGAACTCGGTCCGGCGCTCACGGGCCGCCTGACCGGCCCCTTCACGCTGACCACCCGGCTCGACCGACCCCTCGCCGACGCGGAGCTCGCCGGCGTGTTGGTGCTGGCGGACGGGCGCGTCGAGGGTGTTCCGGGCCGGTACGCCGGCGACCTCCAGGTGACCGGCCCAGCCGCCGATCCCCTGGTCAGCCTCGCGCTGCGCGCCGACGACGGGGTCGAGGGGAGCCTGCGCGCGCAGGTGCGGCCGCGCGCGGAGCGAGCGAGCATCGACGCCGACCTCCGCAGCGGCGACGTGATCGCCGTGCTCCAGGCTCGTTACGAGCCCGGCGACCTGCGCGCCGACGGACGCGTCGAGCTCGCGCCCGGCGTCGCGCTGCGCGTGCGCACGCTGGCCGACGGCGTCGGCGTCGGCGTCACCTGGGAGGCCGATCCCGAGGCGTTGACGCTGCGCGTGTCCAGCGCGCCGTGGAGCGTCGCCGTGCGCGGCGACCTGGCGTTGCTGACGCCCGCCCTGGAGGGAGCGCTCGATGCCGAGCTGCACTGGGTCGACGGCCCCTGGCCGGCACCCAGTGGGACCGTGCGGGGCCTCGCCATCGCCGACGTCGCGCTCGGCGACGCGCGCCTGGACGGCACGGGGGGCGCGCGCGCCGACTGGTCGCTCGGGGGCGACTGGGGGCACCTCGACCTGGCGCTGCCCGAGGGGCGGGTCGCCGCCACGCTCGCCGACGTCGCGCTGCCGCCGCTCGGCGCCGACGCCCGGCTCGGGCTCGTGCTCGGAGGCGGCATCGACGCCCTCACCGTGCGCGCCACGCTCGCCGGCTCGCTCGGCGGCGCGCCGCTCGCCGTCGAGCTCGACGGCGACCTCGACCCCAGCGCCGGGAGCGGCGTGCTGCGCGTGGCCGGCGAGGCGCTCTCCGGACGGCTGGAGGGCGTGGTGGAGCGCACGGCGCTGGGCGCCTGGCAGGGCGGCGTCGATGTGGCGGACGCGACCGTGGCGGGCCGCGACCTGCGCGCCGACGTGACGCTGGCAGGCGAGCGACCAGTGCCGAGTCTGGCCGGCCGCGCCACGCTGGACGACCTCGTGGCGCTGAGCGTGCACTTCGACGGCGACGCGCTGGACGTCGATGCGACCGCCGCGCTCGACGACGTCGGGGCGGTGCGCCTGGCGGGCCGCGCATGGCCGGAGCTCGACCTGGAGCTCACCGCCCCGGCCGCCGAGGCCGGCGGGCTGCTGCGGCTGCGCGGCAGCTGGGACGACGCGGAGCGGCCTCTGCGCGCCACGGGCGACGTCAGGGTGGCGCTCGGACCGGTGGTCGTCGGGTTGCAGGGAACCGAGGCCGGCGCGCTGCGCGTGCGCGCGACGAGCGCGCTGGTCGCGGGTGGCTGGTTGGAGCAGACGCTGCCCGACGGCCCGGTGGCGGCGAGCGTCCAGGCGCTGGGCAGCGACGGCCTGCGGCTGGTCGGGCGCGGCAGCGTGCAGGGGTCGATCGCCCTCGGCGCCGACGGGGCGGTGCGCGTCGACGCGCTCACGCTGCCGATCGCCGGCGTCGGCGTGCAGATCGACGGGACGGCGGACGCCTTGGAGCGGGTCGAGGCGAGCGTGCGCGCCGATCTCGCCGCCTTCGCCGACGAGCCGTGGTGGCCCGTGGGCTTCGATCCGCGCGTCCCGCTCGAGGCCGAACTCACCTTCGCCGACGGTCGCCTGCTGGTCACGAGTGCGGCGCCGTGGTCGCTGCAGCTCGACGCCGACCTGGCGACACGCGCCGTCGTGCTGCGGGGCGACGTCACGTGGCCGTCGCCCGAGGGCGCGGCGGGGTTGCAGGGTGAGCTCCGAGCGGCGCCCGGGGAGGGCGTGTCCGGCTCCGTGGCGCTCTCGAACGTGGTCGTCGACGCTGCCGTGGGCGCGCCGATCCGCGTGGACGGCAACGTCCGCGGCATCGGTGGAGGCGTCGACCTGGACCTCACGCTGCGCTCGCGGCGCAGCGCGCTCAGCGCTCGCGGCACCACGCCCCTGCCCACCGCCGCGCTCGCCGACTGGTACCCCGACGTGGCGGGCGTGGCGCGCAGCATCGACCTGCGCATCGCGGCGCTCGACTTGCGCGACGTGCCGGGTGTCGCCACGGCGGTCCCCTTCCTGACGGGCGTGGTCACGGGATCGCTGGTGGTCCGAGGCGATCAGGCCATCGGGCAGCTCGTGGCGGGCGACCTCAGGATCGCCGAGCGCGACATCCCGCTGGTCGCCACCGTCGCGGCCGACCTGGCGCGGCCCAGCGCCGACGTCCGCATCGAGGGGACCGGCGGCCCGACCGGCGGCGTGGGCAGCAACGTCGCGGTGTCGTGGCAGGGCGGCCGCTTCGAGGCCCTGGCCCGCCTGGAGCGCTTCCCGCTGCACACGCTCGCGGAAGGGCTGGTCGGTCCGAGCGACGTCAGCGCCGAGGTGACCGGGGTGGTGCGCGCCGGTTGGGACCCGAGCGACGCCACCCCGATCGACCTGCGGGTCGCCACGGAGCACGTTCGGCTCGAGCGCGCCGGCGTGGTCACGACGGGTCGCATCGCGTTCGACCTGGCCGACGGTGCGCTGCGGATCCAGGAGGCCTCGTTCGAGGGCCGTGGCGCCTGGCAGGCGAGCGGCGAGGTGCGGCCCGAGCGCATCGACCTCCAGCTCAGCGCCGACGCGGCGGACTTCGGCCCGCTGCTCGGCCTGGTGCCCGCCCTGGCGCGCTACGGCGTCAGCGCCGAGGGCGACTTGAGCATCGTCGGGAGCGGCACCATGGCGCAGCCGGTGGTGACGGTCGCGAGCTCGGGTCTGCAGGTCGACGTCGCCGGTACCAGCTACGAGCTCAGGGACGGTGACGTGCGACTCGAGGGCGACACCCTGGCGGTCGCGCTCGAGATCGCGGCGATCGCGCCGCTCGAGGGCACGCTCCGCGTCACCGGGGGCGGCCGCCTGCGGCTCAGCCCGTTCGATCTCGACGACGTCGAGCTCGTGGCGCTCGGCGGGCTCGACATCCCGCTGCTCGGGCGCCTCGAGGGGATCGAGGCGACGTTGACGCAGGGCAGCGGGGGGGCGCCGTCGCTGCTCGTCGACGGTGTGCTCGGCGCCCCGTTCCGGATCGAAGGCACGCTCGCACCCTTCGACCTGCGCGCCGTCGGGCGCGGCCTGCAGCTGGCGCTGCCCTTCTTGTTCATCGGGAACGCCGTGCTCGATGCCGACCTGCGCGCCCGCATCGACGATGGGCTGGTGCTCTCCGGGAACATCGACGCGAGCAGCGTGCGCGTCGACCTGGGAGCCAGGGCCGCGGCGGTCCCGGGTGAGCCCGGCGCACCGCCGCCGCTCAGCGCCAGCGAGCGCGCGGCGCGCCGCGCCGCGCAGTCGCTGGTGACGTTCGATCAGATCCGCATCGTCGCCCCACAGCGCGTGACGATCTCGGAGACGCTCGGCAGCGCCGAGGCCGCCTTCGACCTGACGCTCACGGGCAGCGTCGCCGAGCCCTTGCTGCAGGGCAACGCGACGGCGCTGCGCGGAACCTTCCGCTTCTCGGGGCGCGACTTCGAGCTCGTGCGCGCGGACGCGCGCTTCGACCCATCGCAGGGCGTGCTGCCGCGCATCAGCGTGGTCGCGCGCAGCATGTTCGAGAAGGCCCGCGTCGTCGTGCCGGGCAGCGCGATCACCTTCGTGACCCCGCCGGGGCCGCGCTTCGAGGTCGTCTTGGCGTTCGACGCGGACGTCACCACGGACGCCGATGGGGACGTGAACCTCGACCTGGTGCCGAGCCTCACCAGCGACGCGACGATCGAGGTGGCCACCGTACAGAACGGGCTCACGGCCGGCGCCCGGCCGCTGACCGACCTCGAGCTGCTGGGCCTGATCGCGCTCGGCAGGCTCGAACCCGGGGGCGGCGGCGCGTTCGCCGGTGCCGTCGCGCAGACGGCGCTCGACACGGCGCTCGACCTGCTCGTGGTCTCCGAGTTGCAGGCCGCGCTCTCGGAGGCGTTGGGCATCGACTTGGTCGAGATCCGCACGACCGCGCTCACCGACCTCTTCGACGGCAGCGGCGACCCCTTCGGCGTGTCGCTGCGCTTCGGCGGCTACCTGTCCGACGAGCTGTTCGCCTCGTACCGCGTCGGCACCTTCGACGACGCGGAGCGCGCCTTCGCGTTCACGAACGAGGTCCTGCTCACCTACGACCTCGGGCCGGTGGCGTTCGACCTCTCGGGCCGGCTCGACTTCCCCATCGCCGGCGCGGGCCAACCGGTGCCGGGTGTGTCGGCCGCGGTGCGTTACGACATCAGCCGCTCGTTCGCGCTCGAGGCCGGGGTCGACCTGCGCACCGAGCGCCAGACGGCGCGGCTCGGCGTCACGCTGCGCTGGTGAGGCCGGGCGCCCGCCGCCCGGCGACGTGTACCGGCGCCGCCGTGCCCAGCGTCCGTGACGCGCCACCGCTGGTATAACCGGGTGACCGGGGGCACCGTCCCCTAGGAAGCCGAGGACCCATGGCCGACTTCCAACACGACACCTCGATCGTGCTGCGGTTGCCGCTCAGCAACCCGATCGTCAACGCTCCCCCCGCCGCCCTCTACGAGCACGCGATCGCGCGCGGCGAGGCGAAGCTCGCGGCTCGCGGCCAACTCGTGGCCGACACCGGCAAGTTCACCGGTCGTTCGCCCCGCGACAAGTACGTGGTGCGCGACGCCGTGAGCGAGTCGACGGTCGACTGGGGCCCGGTGAACCAACCACTCGACCCGGAGTCGTTCCAACGCCTGCAGGAGGACATGTTCGACGCGGCCGCCGAGAAGCAGCTGTTCGTCCAGGACCTCTACATCGGCAGCGATCCCGCGCATCAGATCCCGGTACGCATCGTGACCGAGAAGGCCTGGCACTCGCTCTTCGTCCGCAACCTGTTCATCGTCGAGGGCGCGCCCGAGGCGCAGCAGGGCCGCCTGGGCTGGACGGTGCTCGACCTGCCGAGCGTGCGGGCGCACCCGGCGCGGCACGGCACGCGCGGCACCACGGCCATCGCCGTCGACTTCGGCAAGCGCCTGGTGCTGATCGCCAACACCGAGTACGCCGGCGAGATGAAGAAGTCGATCTTCTCGGCGCTGAACTACCAGCTGCCCCAGGAGGGCGTGCTGCCGATGCACTGCTCGGCGAACGAGGGCGAGGACGGCGACGTGGCGCTCTTCTTCGGCCTCTCCGGCACCGGCAAGACCACGCTCTCGGCCGATCCCAGGCGCGCGCTGATCGGCGACGACGAGCACGGCTGGTCCGCCGAGGGCGTGTTCAACTTCGAGGGCGGCTGCTACGCCAAGGCGATCAACCTCGCCGTCGAGGCCGAGCCGGAGATCTACGCGGCCTCGACGCGCTTCGGGGCGGTGCTCGAGAACGTCGTCCTCGACCCCGAGACGCGCTACGTCGACTTCACCGACGACCGCAAGACCGAGAACACGCGTGCCGCCTACCCGCTGCACTTCATCCCGAACGCCAAGCCCGGCTCCCGTGGCGCGCACCCGCGGAACCTCGTGTTCCTGTCCGCCGACGCCTTCGGCGTGATGCCGCCGATCAGCCGCCTCACCACCGAGCAGGCGATGTACCACTTCCTCGCCGGCTACACCGCCAAGATCGCCGGCACCGAGCGCGGCGTCACCGAGCCGCAGGCGACCTTCTCGACCTGCTTCGGCGCGCCGTTCATGCCGCTGCCGCCGGTCACGTACGCGACCATGTTGGGTCAGCGCCTGCGCGAGCACGGCTCACGCGTGTGGCTGGTCAATACCGGCTGGACCGGCGGTGCGTACGGCGTCGGGAAGCGCATCGCACTGGCGCACACGCGCGCGCTCTTGGACGCGGCCCTCACGGGCCAGCTCGACGAAGCGCCGACGCGGATCGATCCCGTCTTCCGCGTCGAGGTGCCCACGGAGGTGCCCGGGGTGCCGACCGCCGTCCTGACGCCGCGCGACACCTGGGACGACGCCGCCGCCTACGACGAGCAGGCGC
>PWQI01000289.1 GCA_003556805.1 Trueperaceae bacterium
CAGCGCGGCATCGAGAACGTCGAAGTCGCCTGCGGCATGCCGACGCTCATCCAAGGCTGGAACAACGAAGACATCGCCCGCGGCATCGACGAACACCTCTTCCGCCAACCCCTCGGCGTCACCACCGCCATCACCCCCTTCAACTTCCCCGCCATGATCCCGCTCTGGTTCCTCCCCTACGCGCTCGCCACCGGCAACACCTTCATCCTCAAACCCAGCGAACGCGTCCCCATGACCACCCAACACCTGGTGCGCCTCTGCGAAGAAGCCGGCTTCCCCCCCGGCGTCATCAGCCTCGTCAACGGCGGCCGCGACACCGTCGAAGCCCTCCTCGACCACCCCCACGTCAAAGCCGTCTCCTTCGTCGGCAGCACCCCCGTCGCCAAAGCCGTCTACACCCGCGCCACCGCCAACGGCAAGCGCGCCCAATGCCAAGGCGGCGCCAAGAACCCCGCCATCATCCTCCCCGACGCCGACATGGACATGAGCACCCGCATCCTCGCCGACAGCGCCTTCGGCTGCGCCGGCCAACGCTGCCTCGCCACCAGCGTCGCCATCACCGTCGCCGACGCCAAAGACCCCTTCACCGAACGCATCCTCGACGACGCCCACACCCGCCGCGTCGGCCACGGCCTCGATGAAGGCACCCAGATGGGCCCCGTCATCAGCCCCCAGAGCAAGACCCGCATCGAAGCACTCCTCGCCACCGGGCTCACAGAGGGCGGCGAACTCCTCGCCGACGGCCGCGCCAAAAGCGTCGACGGCTACGCCAACGGCCACTTCCTGTACCCCACCGTCATCGCGGGCGCCGACCCGCACGGCACCCTCGCCCGCACCGAGATCTTCGGCCCCGTCCTCACCATGCTCCACGCCGACAGCTTGGAGCACGCCATCGCCCTCGCCAACGACCGCGCCTACGGCAACCAAGCCTGCCTCTTCACCAGCAGCGGCGCCGCCGCCCGCACCTTCCGCAACAAAGTCCAAGCCGGCAACGTCGGCATCAACCTCGGCGTCGCCGCCCCCATGGCCTTCTACCCCTTCAGCGGCTGGAACGACAGCTTCTTCGGCGACCTCCACGCCCAAAGCCGCCACGGCGTCGAGTTCTACACCAACACCAAAGTCGTCATCGAACGCTGGCCCAACACCTGGACCAGACGCTTCTGAAGCGCGGCGACGAGGGCGCGGGGACCCGCTAGGGTCTCGGCCCGGCCGTCACCCGGAGCGCTCGACGGTGTCAGGCTGCGTGCTTCGCCGCGCGCGCCATCGGCGCCAGGTGACCTCGGCGCCGATGCGGGTGAAGAGCGGGACGTCGACGCTGGTCATCAGCGCGACCTCCTGCGCCAGCGATGTGTCCTCGTCGAGGAAGGCCAACACGCGCGCGGGCGGGTTGCGCTCCAGCAGCCGGCTGAAGAACGCGGCGCCGTCCTGCCGACCGGTCGCGAGCGCGCGCAGCAGCACGCCGTCCATCCAGTCGTGGCGGCACCAGCGTCCGGCGAGGTGCGGCTTCCCGGTGCGCGCGAGCGCCCCGGCCAGCGCCTGCGCGTGGCGTACGACCCGTCGGAAGGTGTAGCCGGTGCTGGCCTTGGTCTGACCGCCCGCGGTGCCGATCGTCACCACGCGATCGCCGCGGCGCGCCGGGAAGGGCCGGTCGGTCATCGGGATCACGCCGGTCTCGACGCGACCGACCTCGAAGGCGTCGATGCGGAGGACGTCAGCCAGGTAGGTGCGGAGTTCGGCCTCGTAGGCCTCCTGCGGCCAGACGCTCGGGGAGAAGACCGTGTACTCCACGAGCGCCTCACGCGCAGAGGTGGGCAGCACGTACACGAAGCAGGTGCCCCCCTTCTGCGGCACGCGGAAGTCCATGAAGGTCGCCACCCCGGGATCGAAGCGGTCCTCGGGCGTGGTGATGTCCCACCCGAGGAAGTGCTGCAACAGCAGGTGGTAGCCGTCGACGGGCTCGAGCGGGACGTGCGTGGCGTCGAAGGCCCAAGGCGCCTCGACGCGCTCACCATCGACGATGGCGATGGCTCGCTCGTCCTCGCTGCGTAGGTCCTGCACCTCGCCCACCCGGCGTTCGACCTGCGGGCGGGCCGCGAGCCAGGCATCGGTGGCAGCGAAGAAGTCACCGCCACGGATCATCTTGTACGTGTAGGGCGCGATGTCCAGGCGGCGGCCCGGAGCAGTCGGCGATGGACCGTGCACCTCGAGGGCGGGCCATCGGTGCGCGACGAGGTGGTCGAACGGCCCGGCCGCGGTCTCCCAGAAGCACCACGTGCGGTCGTCGCCGCGCCGCCTCTCCCGATCGACCAGCAGCACCCGAGCTTCGCCTAGGCCGACCCGCGCGAACGCGTCGAGCAGCGCGAGCCCGGACGGACCCGCACCGGCCACGATGAGGTCGTACCGGGTGGCAGGCATCCGCGTCAGGGTACCGCGAGGGGCCGGGCCAGCACTTGGACCAGACGCCTCTACGAAGCTGCGACGGCAGTCCTCGGGCGTCGACCGATCACGGCGCGCACGCTCGCCCGCCAGTCCTGCAGCGCCTCGGGTCCCAGCGAGAAGTACGCGTCGGCGCGCCTCCCGATCACGTGCGTCGCCAGCGCGTTCGTGCCCGACGAACTCAGCATCCCCACGACCGGCACCGCGCGCAGCAGCCAGCGCGACGTGATGCGTTCGCCCAGCCGCCGCGCAGCCAGCCGGCCCAACCGGTTGAGCGCCATGGTGCTCGTGCTGCTCACACCTGCGACCAGCAGCGTCGCGTAGCGCGCGCGGTCGCCCGACAGGTCGGCGTCGCGCAACACGGCGATGTCGAGCACCATCCGGGCCTGCAGCCGCAGGGTGGCGCCGACGTCCGTGGCGGTGCCGAGCGTCAGCGCCGTCAGCGTGCCGATGCCCGGCACGAGCGCCGATCCAGCGCTGGCGGCCCCGACGATCGCGGTCGAGCGGGCGGTACGCGCGATCACGTCGCGCACCAGCGCATCGGTGCTGCGTCCGGCGGCCGCCTCCCGCAGCGTGCGCACCCGCGTGGTCGCGGCGTCGACATCGGCCTGGCTGGGGCCACGCAGCAACGCCTCGACGGCATCGTTCAGCCATGCGTTCGGGCTGCCGTGTGTCGTTCGTGGCGTCATCGTGGACCTCCCAGGCTCAGCCTACCGCCGCGCGCCGGACCCGGTAGCATCGCCCCACGGCATACCTCCAGCGCACCGTCGCCCGCGCCTCGGCAGCCGCGCTCGACACGAGCAGCGTCTGAGGCAGTGATGTCGTGACCGAGCGACACGCCGCACCGCGAAGCGGTCAGCGGGCGATCTCGACCCTGTTGCGGCCATCGGATTTGGCGCGCGCGAGCGCCTCGTCGGCCAGGCGCACGAGCGCCTCCTCGGTCTCGACGTCGCTGTCCGGGTAGGCCGCGCCACCGACGCTCACGGTGACCCTGACCGTGCTCGCCCCGTCGACGAGCGACGCGTTCGCCACCAGCGCCCGGATGCGCTCGGCGATCTGGCCCGCGTCGCTGAACCCCGCCGCCGGCAGCACGACCAGGAACGCCTCATCCCCGAGCCGCACGACGACGTCGCCGCCTCGAAGCGCCGCCCGCGTGATCAGGGCGACCGTCCTGAGCACACGGTCCCCGACGAGGTGGCCGTGCGCGTCGTTGACGCTCCTGAAGTGATCGACGTCGAGCATGAGCACCCCGAGCGCCGACGATCCGCGCACGGCGCGCCCGAACTCCTCGCGGAGCCGGTCGAGGCCGAAGCGGCGGTTGAGCACGCCGGTGAGCGGGTCGATGGCGGCTAGCCGCTCGAGGCGGTCGTGGGCGAGCGTGACGTGCAGTGCGAGCGCCAGGCCCCTGCCGAAGAGGACGATGCGCGAGCGCTCGGCTACGTCGAAGCCTGCGCCGCTCGCGAGCACGATCACGCCGAGCTGCACGCCCTTGTCGATGATGGGATCGATCAGCACCATGCGCGGCCTGAGCGCTGCCTCGACGCCCTCGACGAGGACGTCGTCGGGCGACTCGAGCACCTGCCCGACACCGCTGCGAGCCACGGCGACGACCCGGTCGCTCGCGGCCAGCGTCGAGGCGTCCACGAAACCGTGCGATGACGCGACCACGAGCTCGCCGGCCGACTCGTATAGGACCATCCCGGCGGCCGCGCCGGCGTAGCGGGCGTAGTGCTGCAGCGCCTCCGCGGCGAGCTCGTCGATGTCACCTCGCCTCGCCAGTGCCGCCGTGAAGGTCTCGTACGCCGTCCCCGCCTCGACGGCGGGGTCCACGCTCTCGCTGACCCGTTGCATCTCGGCCGTGAAGCGCCGCAGGCGCCTGCCAACCACCATGCGCGCCACCGCGACGTTCAACGCACCGACCACGGCGCCGGCCGCGAGACACGCGGCGACGAAGCGCGACGACCACGCCGTCTCGCTCGACACACCGAGGGCCACGGCCAACAGCGGAAGCAGCGCCCCGACTGCAACGCCGAGCACACCCATCCAGATGGCAAGGTCGAGGAACACCTTCGAGGTGAGGCGCATTGCGCCACGGAGCATAGCGCGGGGCGCCGCGCGACACCGTCCGCCGTCAGGCCAGCGCTCGAGCCACGGCATCACCACCGTCGCTCCACGCGTCCGTCGGCGCGACCACAAGGCGCACGAACGTCCACACGCGCACGCGCTCCGCGTCCAGCCCGGCCAGGTCGGCGACGCGTGCGACGGTCCCGAGTGGATCGGTCCGCAATCGCTCAGGGCCGTTGAGCAGATGTTGCGTGACGTCGTAGGCGGCGTCGCCGACGAACGGCTTGGGGTCGATGACGAGCCAGGGCTCGCGCCGCGCCGCGAGGACGTTGCCCGCGTGCAGGTCGGTGGCGAGCATGACGTGCTCGGTCGTGGTCCGCAGCAGCTCGTCCCTGCGTGCGAGGCCGTCGAGCACGAGACCGGCGTCGCTCCACGCGGCCTCGTCCCGCCGCCTCTCGGCCGACCACGCGTCCCACATCGCCGACAGCGGTCGCAGGCCGTGGCCCGGGGGCGGCGACCGGTGGAGCCGCTTGATCACGGCGCCGATCACCGCGTCCTGGTCACGCTCGGGAAGCGCCCTCAGCGGCGTCCCTGGCTCGCACCGTTCGAGCAGCATCGCGCCGTGTTCGTCATCGACGTCGATCAACCACACGGTTGGGTCGCCTGCCCACAGCGCCAAAGCGCGCGCTTCGTGCGCCGCCTCGAAGTGCGGCATACCGAGCTTGAGCACCACGCGCTCGCCAGCCGGCGTCACGGCCGGCGCCACCCAGGCCGCGCTCACCTCCGGACCTTCGAAGGGTCGGCCGAGCTCGAGCCCCCAACGCTCGCACGCCGCGTCGACGGCTGCGCCGAGACCGTCCAGCCACCGCTCCCTCTCGGGAACGCCACGGCAGCTCGTCGCCAACCGGTCCGACACGAACGTCATCGAGCCCTCCCGCCACGACGCTGGGCGCGCGTGCCGTCCGACCGTCGATGGCGGGTCACACCCGGCTCCTGCAGGCCGGACGCATCAGCGGCGGGCCGGGACGAACGGCGTCTGATCGTAGTTCGTCAGCTCGACGAAGCCGACGCCGGGCCGCGAGCCACGGACCTCGACCGCACCCTCCCAGTACACGATGCGCGTGGTGGCGCGGGTGTCCATCTCCTGCTCCGGGAAGAACGGCGCCACGCGCACGTCGACGTCGAGCGCCGGGACGACGACGCGCCACGCCACCGGGTAGACGGCACCGGTCGCCGGGCTCGACCACGTGTCGCCGGTCGGCACGACCTCGAACTCGTCCGCGGTGAGCGCGCGCGTGCGGCCATCAGCGCTCACGTAGCTCCCGGCGGCCGAGGCGTAGCCGTCCGCACCGTCCCGGATCAGGTAGAGCATCACCTCGGCGCCGTCGTCAAACTGCAGTGCGAACCAGTCCCAGCCGGCGAACTCGTCGATGCGGAAGTCGCCCCACTGATGGTCGAACCAGGCCTGCCCCGTCACCGTCGTCGCCGGGCACGACCGTGGGAGCAAGCAGGGGCCGCGGATCTCGCCGCGGACCGCCATGCGGGTGTTCGACACGTAGTAGCTCACACCACCAGGACCCATCGTCTGGATGCCGGGTGGGTCGCCGTGCAGGGACGGGGGCTTGAGCGGCGTGAGGACCAGGTCGAGCGCGTACCCGCCGGAGGTGAAGGCGAGTTGGTGGCTGACGCCGTCGGCCGCGCGCGAGGCGCGCCAGTCACCGACGAACACGTCGAGATCCGTCGCCGATGCGCCGGCCCGGTAGTAGGCGTCGAAGCGCTGGTCCATCACGTGACGCCGCGCGTCGACGTCGGCCACCGCAGTGTGCGCGACGTGGCCCACGTCGATCAGCCAGGTGGCCGGCACGATCCCCAGTCGCACCCCAGGCGGCGGGTACGCCTTGAAGAAGGTCAGCTGGAAGGCGTGGCGCGCCCCGTCCTCCGACTCCAGATGCCCGACCCAGTACCACCACTCGATCGGAGCCTCGTGCGCGGCGTCGTCGCGCGGCAGCTCGACGGGTTCGACGGGATAGGGCTGGTCGAAGACGCTCGGTACGCAGCCGCTGGCGACGAGGACCACGACGACGGTCAACCACTCGAACCTGAGCATGTCCCGAGGGTAGCGCGACCGAGCGTGGTCGACTGCGTCAGCCCGCCCCGTCAGCTTCGCCACGACGGCGCCAGGACCCGAGCGACAGCCACAGGACCACGGCGAGCACTGGGACGACGAGCCAGTTGAGGGCCGCGCCCGGCGCCGTAGCGACGGTCTCGAGCGGCTTGAGGCGGGCGGCGACGTCTCGCACGGCGGGCTCGACGAGGAACACCAGCAGCACGAGCGGCACGAAACCCCGGTAGCGCAGCAGCAGCACCCACAGGAGGAGCGCGAGCAGCAACTGGATCGCCCCCCACTGACCGAACATCGCCACGATGTTGGCGCCACCGGCCACCGTCACGTCGACGGTCGCGATGCTCTGCGCGCCGCCGTCCGGCGCGACGAGGTGGATCAGGCTGCGCACGGTGACGATCACCAGGTACGCGACCGCGAACCACCACGTCCACGGCGGTCCCTCGAATCGAACGGGAACGGCTGGCAGCAGCCGCGCGACGAGCGCTCGCATCAGGCCTCGATTCTCGCGGGTCCGCCTGAGCGAGCCGGCACCCACTGGAGCCAGGTTCGCACAGGTGCAAGCACCCCGTGCCGGCGTGCCGACGCGCCGCGCTTGGCCGATCGCCTCGCCACGCGCGATACTCGCAGCATGTCACCACGCACGATCATCGAACCGTTCCGCATCCATTCCGTCGAACCGTTGCGCATGACGACGGCGGCAGAGCGCCGCACCGCGATCGCGGCCGCCGGCTACAACCTCTTCTCGCTGCGCAGCGACGACGTCCTCATCGACCTCCTCACCGATTCCGGCACGGGCGCCATGTCGAGCGAGCAGTGGGCCGGCATCCAACGAGGCGACGAGGCCTACGCCGGCAGCCCGTCGTGGTACCGCTTCGAGGCCGCCGTGAAGGCGCTGTTCCCGCTCGACCACGTGATCCCGACGCACCAGGGGCGGGCCGCCGAGAAGATCCTCATGACGGCCATCGGCGGGCCGGGCAAGAAGGTTCCGAACAACACGCACTTCGACACCACCCGCGCCAACGTCGAGGCCACCGGGGCGGAGGCCGTCGACCTGGTGATCCGTGAGGGCCTCGACCCGGCGCTCGAGCACCCGTTCAAGGGCAACATGGATCTGGAGCGCCTCGAGGTGTTCCTCGAGCGCCACCTCGCCGACGTTCCCGCCGTGTTCGTGACGATCACCAACAACTCCGGCGGTGGCCAGCCGGTGTCGCTCGAGAACCTGCGCGGCGTTCGCTCGCTGTGTGACCGCTTCGGCGTCCCGCTCTTCCTCGATGCGTGCCGCTTCGCGGAGAACGCCTGGTTCATCCGCGAGCGCGAGAGCGGCCAGGAGGGTCGCGAGGTGGCCGACATCGTGCGCGACATCGCCGCGCTCGCCGACGGTATGACCATGAGCGCGAAGAAGGACGGGCTCGCCAACATCGGTGGCTGGCTGGCCGTGCGCGACGACGAGCTGGCGGCTCGCTGCCGCAACTTGCTCATCCTGACCGAGGGCTTCCCCACCTACGGTGGCCTGGCTGGACGCGACCTCGACGCCATCGCCCAGGGGCTCACCGAGGTGGTGCAGCACGACTACCTTCGCTACCGCGTGCGCTCGACCGCCTACTTGGGCGACGGGCTGCACAGCGCCGGGGTCCCCGTCATGCGCCCGGTCGGCGGGCACGCCGTCTACATCGATGCGCGCGCGCTCCTGCCGCACGTGCCGCCCCTGGCGTACCCGGGGCAAGCCGTCGCCGTAGCGCTGTACGAGGCCGGCGGCATCCGCGCCTGCGAGATCGGCACCGTGATGTTCGGACTCCACCCCGACGGCAGCGAGACGGCCGCGGCGCTCGACCTGGTGCGCCTCGCCATCCCGCGGCGAACCTACACGCAGAGCCACATCGACTACGTGATCGAGGTGTGTTCCGAGGTGGCCGAGCGCTCTGGCGACCTGCGCGGCTACCGCATCACGGAGGCGCCGCAGGCCCTGCGGCACTTCACGGCGCGCTTCGAGCCGCTCACCGACTGAGTCCGAGCACCCGGTCGGGGCGGCGGCGCGCGCCGGTGCCGACGGCGGACAGCCGTTCGCTCGCGCTCAGGCGAAGATGCCGTCACCTCCGAAGGTCTCGAAGCGGGCCTGGAAGAAGCGCAGATGCTCGGGCTCGTACGAGAACGCGAGACCGCGCATGCGGTCGCGCTGCTCGAGCACCTCGAGCACGCTCTCGGCCACCACGTCCATGTGCGCTTGCGTGTAGACCCGCCGCGGGATGGTGAGTCGCACGAGCTCGAGGGCGGGGAAGCGGTGCTCGCCGGTCGTCGGGTCGCGGCCCGCCGAGACGGCGCCACGCTCCATCGACCGGATGCCCGACTCGACGTACAACGCGGCAGCCAGCGCCTGCGCCGGGAACGCGTCGCGCGGCAGGTTCGGGAGCATCGCGGCGGCGTCGAGGAAGACGGCATGACCACCGATCGGCCGGACGATCGGGACCCCGCCGGCGATCAGCGCGTTCCCCAGGTACTCGACCTGACCGATGCGCGCCCGAATGTGGTCGTCGTCGACGGACTCCACGATCCCGCGCGCCATCGCCTCCATGTCGCGCCCTGCCATGCCGCCATAGGTGTGCAGCCCTTCGTAGACGACCACCAGGTTGCGGGCGCGCTCGGCGATCTGCGGATCGCGCACGCCGAGCCAGCCGCCGATGTTGACGAGGCTGTCCTTCTTGCCCGACATGGTGGCGCCATCGGAGAGGTCGCACATCTCGCGCAGGATCCGCGCGACGCTCTTCTGCGCGTAGCCGTCCTCGCGCTGCTGGATGAAGTAGGCGTTCTCCACCGCGCGCGTCGCATCGAGGATCACCAGGATGCCGTGCTCACGGCAGTACGCCGCCACCTCGCTCAGGTTGGCCATGCTCACGGGCTGGCCGCCGGCCAAGTTCACCGTCACGCCGACGGTGATGTAGGGCACGCGCTCTGCGCCGACCTCGTCGACGAGCGCACGAAGCTTGGCCAGGTCGACGTCGCCCTTGAACGCCTTCTCGCTGGCCGGGTCGTGCGCCTCGTCGATGATGACGTCGCGGAAGGTCCCGCCGGCGAGCTCCTGGTGGAGGCGCGTGGTGGTGAAGTACATGTTGCCGGGGATGAAGTCGCCGTCCTTGATCACGACTTGCGACAAGATGTGCTCGGCTCCGCGTCCCTGATGCGCGGGGATCAGGTGCTCGTAGCCGTAGTAGGTCCGCACGGCGTCTTGCAGCGCGTAGAAGTTGCGCGACCCGGCGTACGACTCGTCGCCGAGCATCATGCCCGCCCACTGCCGATCCGACATCGCGCTGGTGCCGGAGTCGGTCAGCAGGTCGATGTAGCACTCCTCGGCGCGGAGGAGGAAGGTGTTGTACCCGGCCTCTCGGATGGCGGCCTCGCGCTCACCCCGCGTCGTCATGCGGATCGGTTCGACGACCTTGATCTTCCAGGGTTCAGCCCAACTGCGTCGACGCGTCATGGCGGATCTCCTCTCTCAACGGTCCGGCCAGGCTAGCGCCGCCGCCTCGACCGAGGCTAGGGACGCGACGCCTGGAGGCGCTCCATGCTCGGCTCGCGGTGGTGCTCATGCAGGGAAGCGCGCGTCGGCCCGGACGCGCTCCGCCTGCGCCAGGTGCCTGAGCGTGTGGGCGGGCATCGCCCTGAGCCAGATGCCGAGCGCGAGCCGGAGGAGCGCGAACGCCGGCGACGCCACCCGCACCCGCGCGAGATGCAGCCCGTCGGCGGACGCGATCGCGGCGCCGAACGCATGCTGCGTGGCGAGGAAGCGCGCCACCAGCGACGCCATGTCGACGTGGTCCGCGGCGGGCCGGTAACGACCGGGCGTCCGGACGCGGGCGTCGCTCCCCGGCGCCTGCGCAGCGAGGAACCAGCGCCCGAGCGGTCCGTAGCGAAACGGTCCCGCACCCCTCACGCCCCGCTCGTGCGCGGTGTCGATCGCCCGCTCGATCCCCGGCAGCAGCGCGCCCGTGGTGATGGTGACGTGATCGAGGCACTGCGCGACCGACCAGCGCTCGGGTGCGGGACGCCAACCACACTGCTCCGGCGAGGCGCCCTCGACGAGGGCGAGCCAGCGCTCGGTGGCGCGTTCGTGATCGGAGTGGGCCGTCGCGAGATCCTCGTGCATGATCGGAGTCTAACGAACCGGCTCGAGCACGCTCCGACATGTGGCCGACGCCCCACGCCACCGGGAAGACCCACACGCGCCACGTGGTGCTCGCGCCATCCAACGGTGCCAGCGTGCACCACGACGCCGCGCGGTTCGCCTGTGACAGGATGAGCGAGATCGTCGAGAGGAGTCGTGGGATTGGACCTTCCGCTGAACGGCATGGACCACGCCTTGTTGGTCACGCACAGCCTCACCAGTGCAGCGTTCTTCTGGGCCGTCGTGTTGGCCGCGCGCGCTGCGAACCTGACCGCACCGGTGGCGCCACTGGGGGGAACGTCGCTCATGCCTCGTGCCGCTGGCTTCTACCGGCACCTCGCCGGCAGCAGCCTCGTGACGGCGGCGCTCCTCTACCTCGGCATGCGGGCCTACATGACGGCGCTTCCGGACTCGTCGAGCGCGAACACGGCGCTCGGTGCGCTGGGCATGCTGGCCAGCCAGACGCTCATCCTCGCCTCGTTGACCCTCCTGCTGCTCACGGCGTTGGCGCGTCGGCGCGCGACAGGTGGCGCCACCGGACCGACCCCGACCGCCCTGGCGCTCCAGCGCAGTGGCCTGCGGGCGCTCGTGGTCGCTGCAGTCGTCGCAGTCGCACTCTTCGCCGCAGCCCTGCTCTCGATCACCGCGAACCCCGACGGCACGTCGGCCTTCCTGCCCGTCAGGCTGGTGTTCACGATCGCCCTGCTCGTCGGTGGAGCGTGGCTGCTGCGCGCGCACGGACGAGCGTTGGCGGGACGCGGCGCTGGCTGAGGCCGCCGCCGTTCACGTTCGATCGACGTCGAGCGGATCGCTCGGGCGCAACAACGCCCACGCCGTGATGCCCGGAGCGACCTCGGTGGACCCCGTGACCTCGAAGCCGAGATGGCGGTAGAAGGGCAGGTTGGCGGGGTCCTCGGTCACCAGCGACACACCCGCACAGGGCGACGTCGAGGCGCGCACGTGCACGTGGTCCAGCAGCGCTCGGGCGAGACCCCGGCCGCGGTGCTCCGGGCGGACACCGAGGACGTTGACGTGGACGCCATCTGCGTGCTCGAGCAACGGCTCGAGCGCACGGCCGTACGCCTCGTAGCGCTCGCGCGCGCCTGCGCCGACGAACGACCACAGTCGCTCACGCGCGTCTGCGAGCTCGGGCGGAGCCGCGCCACGGCCGGGGAACGAGGCGAGTGCGACCGCCGCCAATCGCCCGTCGACACGCACACCGAGCACCATCTCGCCACGCAGCCACCGAGCGGTGACGAAGAAGCGCATCAGCGCCGTCGAGGCCTCTGCACGCTCCAGGGGACTGGGTTCGAAGAACCACGCGGTGGTGGGGTAGGCAGCGAATGCTTCGGCGAGCACGGAAGCCGCCTCGTCCGCAGCGCCGGGACCGATCTCATGGAGCGGGTGCTCCGACACGGACACCTCCTCGAAGCACGGTGGCACGCACGACGGGCCGCGCACTAGGCGTCGGCCTGACGGGCCTCCAAGCGATTCCCGTCGAGGTCACGGAACTCGAACGAGCGCACGCCGCCGCTCTCGACGACGGGCTCGACCAGCACACCGCGATCGCGCAACGTGTTCCACACGTGCTCGACGTCAGTGACGGAGAAGACCGGGAAGGCGGTGGCGGTGCCGAGGACCATGGGCACGTCGATGCGCCCGAGTTGCCACAGCGTCAGGCTCGTGGAGCCTCCGAGGTCGAACACGACGCGCCGTGCCTCCGGGTCCTCGAGCGCCGTGTCGAGCCCGAGTTTCTCGCGGTACCAGCGAGCGGCCGCGTCGACGTCATGGACCCGCATGATCACGGTCGCGAGCCCCTCGAACACGCCTGCCGCCATCGGATCACCCGCTCGCGCCAGCTGCGAAGCCGTCGAGCAGTGCGTTCAGCGTCGCGCTCGGCCGCATGGCGCGGCTCGCCAGGGCGTCGTCGGGGCGGTAGTACCCACCGACGTCCTGGGACGCGCCTTGCGCCGCCAGCAACTCGGCCTCGATCGTCGCGCTCCGCTGCTCGAGGGCGTCGGCCAGCGTCGCGAAGCGCGCTGCGAGCGACGGATCGCCGTCCTCTGCCGCCATCTCGCGCGCCCAGTACACAGCCAGCCAGTAGTGGCTCCCGCGCGTGTCGATCTCGCCGACCTTGCGCGACGGCGACTTGTCGCTCTCGAGGAACGCTGCGTTGGCGCGATCGAGGGCGTCCGCGAGGCGTTGCGCCGCCGCGTTGCCAGTCACCGTGGCGAGGTGTTCGAGCGAGGCGGCCAGCGCCAGGAACTCACCGAGCGAGTCCCAGCGCAGGTGCCCCTCGGCCTGGAACTGCTGTACGTGTTTCGGCGCCGAGCCGCCGGCACCGGTCTCGAACAGGCCACCGCCCTGCATCAGCGGCACGATCGAGAGCATCTTGGCGCTGGTCCCGACCTCGAGGATCGGGAACAGGTCGGTGAGGTAGTCGCGCAGCACGTTGCCGGTGACCGAGATCGTGTCGAGTCCGGCGCGCAGCCGTTCGCACGAGAAGCGCGTGGCCTCGGCGGGCGCCATCACGTGCAGCTCGAGCCCGCTCGTGTCGTGCTCGCTCAGGTAGGCGCGGACCTTGGTGAGGAGCTCGGCGTCGTGCGGTCGCGTCTCGTCGAGCCAGAAGACCGCCGGCGCACCGCTCGCACGGGCGCGCGTCACGGCGAGCTTGACCCAGTCGCGCACGGCGTCGTCCTTCGTCTGGCACATCCGGAACACGTCACCGGCGACCACCGTGCGCTCGAGCAGGGTCTGCCCGGAAGCCGACACCACGCGCACGATGCCCGCCTCCGCGATCTCGAAGGTCTTGTCGTGCGAGCCGTACTCCTCGGCCTTCTGCGCCATGAGCCCGACGTTCGGCACACTCCCCATGGTGCGCGGGTCGAACGCGCCGTGCGCCTTGCAGTCGTCGATGACGGCCTGGTATACACCGGCGTACGAGCTGTCTGGGATCACGAACTTGGTGTCGTGCAGCGCGCCATCCGGACCCCACATCTGGCCCGACGTGCGGATGGCTGCGGGCATCGACGCGTCGATGATGACGTCGCTGGGCACGTGCAAGTTGGTGATGCCCTTGTCGGAGTTCACCATCGCGAGCGGCGGCCTCGCCGCCAGACACGCTTCCACGTCGGCCTCGATCGGCGCCCGCTCCTGGTCCGGTAGCGTCCGGATCTTGGCCTGAAGATCGGCGAGACCGTCGTTCGGGTTCACGCCGAGACGGCGCAACGCGTCGCCGTGGCGCTCGAAGACCGGTGCCAAGAACACCGACACCGCATGCCCGAAGATGATGGGGTCCGAGACCTTCATCATCGTCGCCTTGAGATGGAGCGAGAAGAGCACGCCGCGAGCCTCCGCGTCGTCGATCTGCTCGGCGATGAAGGCCCGCAGCGCTGCGCGCTCCATGACGCTGGCGTCGATCACCTCGCCGGTCTCGAGCCGCACGTCGGGCTTGAGCACGCCGACGCCGCCGTCGGCGGCCACGTGCTCGATGCGTGCGTCGCCCGCAGCGGCGTCGTCGACGGTGGTGGAGACCTCGTTCGAACGCAGATCGCCGGCGCTCATGTGCGCGACGTGCGAGCGCGAGTCGGCGCTCCACGCACCCATGCTGTGAGGGTGGGCGCGAGCGTAGGCCTTGACCGAGGCGGGCGCTCGGCGGTCGCTGTTGCCCTCGCGCAAGACCGGGTTGACCGCACTCCCCTTGACGCGATCGAAGCGCGCGCGCACCTCGCGCTCGGTGTCGTCGCTGGGCTCGTCGGGGTACTCGGGCACCGCGAACCCCTGGGAGCGCAGCTCCCGGATCGCGGCCTTGAGCTGCGGCACCGAGGCGCTGATGTTCGGGAGCTTGATGATGTTGGCCGCCGGCGTGCGGGCCAGGGCACCGAGGTAGGCGAGGTCGTCGTCCACGCGCTGCTCGGGGCGTAGGTGCTCGGGGAACGCCGCCAGGATGCGGCCCGCGAGTGAGATGTCGCGCGTCTCGACGCCGACGCCCGCTGCGGCGGTGAAGGCCTGGATGACCGGCAGCAAGGAGTAGGTCGCCAACGCCGGCGCCTCGTCCACCTTCGTGTAGATGATCGTCGCTGTGCTCGAAGTGCTCATGTGTTCACCCGTTCCTGTTTGCTCCGCGCATCCTACCCGCGCGTCGCCCATCGATACGCCGGGCGCAGCGATCAGCGCACGACCACACCGAGGCGCGTCACGATCCAAGCAGCGCCACCCGACGCCGAGCGATCAGGCCCGAACCAGATCAGCAACCCGTCGGCGTCGACGAAGCGCACCAGCATCGCCTCCTCGGTCTCGAGACCGAGGCCGAGCGATCCTCCCGGCGCCCCGGGCACGGTCGCGAGCTGCTCGAGCGCCGCCTCTCGCGGCATCCCGAGCCGCAGGCCCGCCGTCGACGCACCGCGCCAGAAGGTCGCACGATCGCTCGTGCCGGCGGCGATCTCGATGGCGCTCAAACGCTGCAACGCGCACTCGGGGTGATCGCGCGAGAAGCGCCTGGCATCGTGCAGGGCGCGCAGGGCGCTCCCGTGCAGCGCCTGCACCGTGCCCGCGCACGCCCCCTCGAGCCAGAAGCGGAACGACATGCCGGCGCGGGCGAAGACGAACTCGAGCGCCGTGTCGTCGCCGTACAGCGCGGCCGGGAGGCCCGGGCCGAAGCGCTCCAGGAACGAGCTCAGCGTCGTCTCCCCCAGCCGGAGGTCGGCGAGGCCCTCGTCCGTCACGAGGGGGGCGTTCGCGTAGGCGCCGAAGGGGTTCCCGCCGTCGCGCGGCCGCGACACCAGGGCGAAGGCGATCGCTGCGACGGCGAGGAGCAGGATCCAGACGTTGAGACGTGCGCGGTTCACGACGCCGCCGATGCTACCCGGTCAATCGGGCTCGCTGCCAGCGTCGGCACCGATCAACAGCAGGAGCGAGTTGTCGGGCACGCGCAATCGCGCACCGCCTGCCAGCAGCGGGCCGCGCCCGTCGCGGTCGACCACGCCGAGGTCGGTGTCGACGCACAAGCGCCAGCCGGCCGCGTCCGGGCACGGCGGCAGCGTGAAGGTGCGCCCCTCCCGCCCCGCGACCAGGAGGAGGAACGAGGCGTCGCGGAGCCTGCCGCCGTGGGCGTCCAGGTCGCGCAGGGCGCTGCCGCAGAGCAGCATCCCGACACTGGATGCGTGAGCGTCGTGCCAATCCGCGTCGCGCATCTCGCGGCCGTCGCGATGCCACCAGGCGACGTCACGACACGCGTCCTTGGCATCGCCCGACAGGAAGCTGCGCCGGCCGAAGGACGGATGGGCGCGCCGGAGCGCCACGAGCGCCTGCGTGAAGCGTAGGAAGTCGCGCTCGTCATCCCCGATGTCCCAGTCGAACCAGCTGAGTTCGCCGTCTTGGCAGTAGGCGTTGTTGTTGCCCAGCTGGGTGCGCGACAGCTCGTCCCCGCCGAGCAGCATCGGGATGCCTTGTGACAGGAGCTGCGTGGCCATCAGCGCGCGCTTGCGCTTCTCGCGCCGGGCGCGCACGACGGGATCGTCGCTGGGGCCTTCGACGCCGGCGTTGCTCGAGAGGTTGTGATCGTGGCCGTCCCGGCCGCCCTCGCCGTTCGCGTCGTTGTGCTTGCGCTCGTAGCTCACGAGGTCGTGGAGCGTGAAGCCGTCGTGGGCCGTGACGAAGTTGATCGACGCCCACGGCTTACGGCCGTTGTGCGCGTAGAGGTCGGAGGAGCCGGTGAGGCGCGTGGCGAGTTCGGCGACGCGGCCGCGGTCACCGCGCCAGAACGCGCGCACCGTGTCGCGATAGTCGGCGTTCCACTCGGTCCACGACCACGGGAAGTTCCCGACCTGGTACCCGCCGGGGCCGACGTCCCACGGTTCGGCGATCAGCTTGACGCGCGAGAGGACGGGGTCTTGCTGGATCACCTTGAAGAACGCCGAGAGCATGTCGACGTCGTAGAACTCGCGCGCCAGAGCGGCTGCGAGGTCGAAGCGGAAGCCGTCGACGTGCATCTCCGTGACCCAGTAGCGCAGGCTGTCGGTGATCAGCTGCAACACGTACGGGTTACCCGGATCGAGGGTGTTGCCGGTGCCCGTGTAATCCATGTAGAAACGTCGGTCCTTGGGCTGCAGCTTGTAGTACGAGAGGTTGTCGATGCCGCGGAACGACAGCGTCGGCCCGGCGTGGTTGCCCTCGCCGGTGTGGTTGTAGACGACGTCGATGATGACCTCGAAGCCCGCCCGGTGGAGCTCGCGCACCATCGTCTTGCACTCGTGGAGCGCGCTGAGGGGCCCGCTGCTGGCGTAGCGCGGCTCGGGAGCGAAGTAGTTCAGCGTGTTGTAGCCCCAGTAGTTCGTCAAACCCATGTCGACGAGCCGCTGATCTTGCACGATCGACTGGATGGGCAGCAGCTGGACGGTGGTGACGCCGAGCTCGCGCAGATGCTGCAGGATCGGCTCGCTGACCACGCCGAGGTACGTGCCGCGCTGCTCCTCGGGCACGCCCTCGTGTCGCATCGTCAGGCCGCGAACGTGCGCCTCGTAGATGATCGTGTCCTGCCACGACACGCGGGGCGCCTGGACGCCCTGCCAGTCGAAGTCGTCCGCCGTGACGGCACCCAGCGGAGCGAAGGGCGCCGTGTCGAGCTCCGACGGGGTCTCCTCCGCGCCACGGCCGACGCTGCCGGCGAGGCTCCGATGCGTGTGGAGCGGGCGGCCGATCACACGGGCGTACGGGTCGAGCAGCACCTTGGCCGGGTTGAAGCGGTGGCCGGCGTGGGGTTCCCAGGGACCGTGCACGCGCAGGCCATACAGCTGCCCTGGTCCGATGCCTGGCAAGTAACCGTGGAAGACGGGACCCGTACGCTCTGGGAGGTCGACGGACCGCGACGGGGCGACGTCGTAGGCGCCGTCGAAGAGCAGCCACTCGACGCGGCTGGCGTGCTCGGCATACAGCGCGAGGTTGACGCCCTGCCCGTCCCAACTCGCACCGAGCGGATAGGGTCGGCCGGGCCACACGCGTTGGGCGGCTTCGAGGGGTGCGGCTACGCGCGTGGGGGCCGCGCTGGTCGCGGACGGAAGTGCCATCACCGGTCAGTCTACGTCGGGCTCAGCGCTCGAAGAAGCGCAAATCACCATCTTGGAGCGATGGATCGACGCGCTGCGCGAACGCCACCAGACCGTCGCGGTCGGGCGGTTCGAGGAAGTAGCGGAAGTTCGAGAGGTAGCGCAGCACCGTGTGCTCCGCCAGGCCGCGGCGTTCCGCCTCGACCCGAGCGACGTCGGCGAGGTGCCCCAGGCCGCGCTCGCGCGCGCTGCGCAGCTCGGCCACCAGGCGTGGCGAGGGTGGCCGCTCGGCGCGGGCGGCCCAGACGGCGAACGTGAACGGCAGGCGCGTCGCCTGGTACCAGGCTTCACCGAGGTCGGTCTGCAGCGGGACCTCGCCATCGATCGAACGTTGCGCGACGGCCTCCTCGAGCGCGTTGTCGCCGATGAGGAGGGCGGCGTCGAAGCGCTCGAGCATCGCCCCCAAGTCCGGTTCGGCCGGCGTGAACTCGGCCTCGATCCCAGCCAGGTCGAGGAGAACGCGCAGCAGCGCCACGCTGGTGGCGGAGTGGGTGGTGACCCCGATGCGCGCGCCGTGGAGCTCGGACCACGGCCGACGGTGGAAGAGCGTGACGCTGTGCACGGGGCCGAGCGTGGCGATGGAGAAGTCTGGCAGCGCGACCAACGCACGCCGGTGGCGGATGAACTCGACGCTCGACACCAGTGTCAGATCGACGTCACCGCGCAACAACGCCGCGTTCAACGCTGTCGGCACGCCGCGCACGAAGCGCGCTCCCGGCCACGGCTCGAGACCCCAATGGAGTGGCGCGACGTTGGTGTACGAGACGATCCCGAGCACCTCGCCGACGGCCGGAGCCGCCGTGGCCACGCGGGCCGTGGTGGTGTCGGTCGCGCTCAGGAGAACACCTTGCGTTCCGCGTACAGCGCGTCGCGACGCACGGGCACCCGGCCGGCGTCCTTGATCAGCCGGACCAGCTCGTCCTCGGTCATGCCCGCCTCGGTCACCGCTCCGGACGCGTGCGCGATGCGCTCGTCCTTGATGGTGCCGTCGACGTCGGACACGCCGGCTGCGAGCGACAGTTGCGTCTGCTCGGGGGTGATCATGATCCAGTACCCCTTGATGTGAGGCACGTTGTCCAAGTAGATGCGCGCGACGGCGAGGTTGCGCAGGTCGTCGAGGCCGGTGGTGTGTACGCGCTTCCCCTGCGCCTCGAGCTCGGCAGCGAGCGGGTTGTTGTCAGGCTGGTAGGCCAGTGGGATGAAGCTGAGGAAGCC
>PWQI01000122.1 GCA_003556805.1 Trueperaceae bacterium
GCGCCGTTGGGCCTCCCGATCAGGCCGTACAACGCGCTTCGGATCGTGCCGCCGTGCGTGAACGCGATCGCGCGGCCGTCACCATGTAGGTCGGCCCGGAAGGCCTCGACGCGGGTGATGAGGTCGCCGTACCACTCGCCGCCCGGGACGCGCCGGGTGTAGGGATCGCCGTGCCAGTGCGCTGCGATCGCCTCCTCCTCCGCGGTCATGGAGCTCCACGACTTCCCCTCGAGCACGCCGTAGGCGAGCTCGCGCAAACGTTGGTCGAGTCGCGGTTCGTGCGAAGGCAGCGCCGTCGTGGCGGTGAGGCGAGCACGCTGCATGTCGGACGAGTACACGGCGTCGAAGGTCTCGCGCGCGAGGCGGCGAGCGAGGTGCTGCGCCTGCCGCATCCCATTGGCGTTGAGGGGCGTGTCCGACGACCCTTGGATGCGCGCTTGGGTGTTCCAGTCGGTCTCGCCGTGTCGGATGAGCCAGAGTTCGAGCACGAAGGTCCTCCACGCCGCCCACAGGACGGCCGTCGGCCATGGTACCCGGCGCCTGCGTGGCACCGCGTCACGACCACTCCGGGATGTGGCCTCTGCGATCGTGGGTGCATCTTCATGCCTAGTTCACGTGGGTATACAAGGCTTTGACGGGTACGTATACTCCCGCATGCGAGGTGCCCGGCCCGGCTCGGCCCTCGTTCGGAGGTCACAGATGTCCGACATGAAACTCGCACGTATCCTCAACCGGCCGCTCAGCCGCCGCCAGTTCCTGCGCTACTCGGCAGCGACGGGCATCGGCGTCTCCATCGGCGCAGGCACCATGAACGCCTGGGCGCAGGGCACGCAAGGTGGCACGCTCACCTGGCTCGGCCACCAAGAGGTCGCCGGCCTGGGGCCGAACGACATCGGCCCCGACGTGCAATCGTCGGTCATCTTCAACGTCCTCAACCCGCTCGTGCACGTCAACTACGCCTCCGAGACGGAGCCGATCCTGGCTCGCTCGTACGAGGTCGCCCCCGACGGCCTCTCGTACACCTTCGTGCTGCACGAGGGCGTCATGTTCCACGACGGCAGCGAGCTGACCGCCGAGGACGTCAAGTACACCTTCGAGACCTACAGCGAGCCCGGCAACACCGTCGCGAGCCGCTTCAACGGCATGCGCGAGGTGGAGGTCGTCGATCGCTACACCGCCCGCGTCCACATGGACACCGTCAACGCCGCCTTCTTGCGTCTCGCCTGCGAGGTGCCGATCGTGCCGATGGCCTACCACGAGGAGGTCGGCGTCGACGGTTTCCGCACCGCGCCGATCGGCACGGGTGCGTTCCGCGTCGACACCTGGCGCCCGGCGGAGTTCACCGAGCTGGTGGCCTTCCCCGACCACTTCCGCGGCGCGCCGCTCATCGATCGGCTGCGACTCGAGGTCGTGCCCGAGCCGTCGGTGCGTTACATCGCGCTCCTGACGGGCGACGCCCAGGCGACCGTGTGGCCGCTGTCGATCGAGGACAGCATCGAGCTCTCCGACAACCCGGACTTCCGCGTCATCGCGACGAACTGGAACTCGCCCCGCTTCATCCCGCTCAACAACGACGTGCCGCAGCTCAGCGACCGTCGCGTTCGCCAGGCGATGCTCAGCGCCATCGACCGGCAGCGCATCCTCGACGAGCTCGAGAGCGGCTTCGGCGTGGTGGCCAGCTCGCACCTCGCGCCGCACAACCCCTTCTTCAACCCCGACGTGCCGCAGTACCCGTTCGACCCCGAGCGCGCGCGCTCGCTGCTCGAGGGCGCCGGTTGGGTCGAGGGCAGCGACGGCATCCGCAGCAACGACGGCCTGCGCCTCTCGTTCACCTGCACGACGATCAGCGGTGACCAGACGCGGCGCCCCATGGCCGAGTTGTCGCAGATCTTCCTGCGCGCCGTCGGCGTCGACATGCAGCTCGCCGAGGCTCCGGTCGCTTCGATCCTCCAGGGCCTGCGTGAGGGCACCCTCGAGGCGTCGCTGTTCAACTGGACGCACGGTGCGCTCGTCGATCCGAGCCCAGCTGGCACCCTGCGCAGCGACGGTGGCGACAACTTCACGCGCTACAACAACCCGGAGATGGACCGTCTCATCGACGAGGGCCTGACCATCGTCGATCCGGAGCTGCGGCGGCCGATCTACAACCGCACGCAGGAGATCTACGCCGAAGACGTCCCGGCGCTGATGCTGCACTACAACCAGGGCATCAACGTCTTCTCGAACGAGATGACCGGACTCCCCGACAACGTCCTGGTCGGCACGCCGGTCTTCTACCGCGGCAACGAGTACGGCCGCGGTTGAGCCCGACCCACCGCCTCGGCGCGGTGGTTGACGCGACCTCCCTGGCGCCACCCGTGATCACACGGGTGGCGCCAGGGAGCACCCGTCGCCCATATCCTCGTGCCGTGCATCCGCTCGGATCGCGGGTGCGATGCGGAGTCCCGACGTGTCGACGTATCTGACCTTCCGTATCCTCAAGGGCCTCTTCGTCGTCGTACTGATCAGCGTCCTGACGTTCATCGTCATGCGCATGATGCCCGGCGACCCCGTCTACCTCCTCCTCGGCGAGGGGCAGATCCCCATCACCGACGCGCAGATCCAGTCGATCCGTGAGAAGTGGGGTCTCGACCGCCCGTTGCCCGAGCAGTACTTCGTGTGGGCGCTCAACTTGTTGCGCGGCGACTTCGGCGAGTCGCTGATCCGCGCTGGCGTGCCCGTGCGCGACATGATCTTCGAGGCGATCCCCGTCACCGCGCTCCTCAACGCCTACGCCCTCGGCCTCGCGATCGTGATCGCGATCCCGTTCGGCATCGCCGCCGCGGTGCGACGCAACAGCTGGGTCGACTACTCGTCGAACGCGATCTCGGCTCTCGGCATCGCCACGCCGAACTTCTGGCTCGCCCTGATGCTCATCGTGCTGTTCGCGCTCTACGTGCCGCGCTGGTTCGGTGAACTGCCGCTGATCGGCCGGATACCGCCCTTCGGCCTGCGCTCGTGGCAGGGCTGGATCCTGCCGGTGATCGTGATCGCCACGGAGGAGATGGCCGTACTGATGCGCATCACCCGCGGCGCCGTGCTTGAACTCCTGCCGCAGGACTTCGTGCGAACCGCCCGCAGCAAGGGCCTGGCCGAGCGGGCCGTGCTGTACCGCCACATCGTCGCGAACACGATGCTTCCCGTCATCACCGTGATCGGCTTCCGGATCGCGTTCCTCCTCTCGGGCACGATCATCGTCGAGACCGTGTTCGCGCTGCCCGGGATCGGCCGGCTGTTCGTCGATTCGGTCCTGCGCCTCGACTACCAGGTGGTGCAGTCGCTGGTGGTGGTGTTCGCGGTGCTCGTGGTGGTCGTGAACCTGCTCACCGACTTCCTCTACGCGCTGGTCGACCCGCGCATCCGCATCTCGTGAGGCGCCCATGACGACAGCACCCCCCGATCCCACGTTCGTCCCCGCGCCCCAAGAGGCCGCGCCGCCGTCGCGCAACAAGGCCGTCCGGCGCTTCCTCGGCAACCGCATGGCGGTCCTCAGCACGGTGGCCGTGGCGCTGTTGTGCCTGCTGGCGATCTTCGCGCCGCAGATCGCGCCGTACCAACCGAACGACGACCTCTTCCTCGGCCAGCGCGGCGTCGGCCCATCGTGGGAGCACCCCATGGGCCACGACCATGTCTCGCGCGACCTGCTCAGTCGGGTCATACACGGCACGCGCGTGGCGTTGACGGTCGGCATCCTGTCGTCGCTGATCTCGATCGTGATCGGCGTGATCGTCGGCGCCCTCGCTGGCTACTTCGGTGGCTGGGTGGACGAGGTGTTGTCGCTGCTGATCGACGCGCTGATGGCCTTCCCGTTGATCGCGCTCCTGATCGTGCTGGCCGCCGTGTTGGGGCCGAGCCTGACGACGACCATCCTCGTGATCGGCGGCACCGTGTGGGCGCGCTACGCCCGCGTGGTGCGCGCCGAGGTGATGAGCCTGCGCGAGCGCGACTTCGTCACCGCCGCCCGAGCGCTCGGTGCGCTCGATCGCCGCATCATCTGGAAGCACGTGGTCCCCAACGTCCTGACCTCCGTGATCGTGCTGGCGTCGCTGCAGGTCGGCTCGATCATCATCCTCGAGTCGGCGCTGTCGTTCCTCGGCCTGGGGGTGCGCCCACCGACCGCGACGTGGGGCGGGATCCTCTCGGACGGTCGCGCGTTCATCTTGCGCTATCCGCACATCGCGATCTTCCCCGGCGTCATGATCGTGATCACCGTCTTGGCGTTCAACTTCATCGGCGACGGGCTGCGCGACGCGCTCGACCCGCACCAGAAGATCGGGAGGAGCAAGTGATGCGTGTCTTCCTGGGTGGCATCGTCACCGAGACCAACACCTTCTCGCCCATCCCGACCGGCGCTTCGGAGTGGGAAGTGGTGCGCTCGCTCGACGACGCCGCCCCGGGAAGCTCGCTGCTGGCGGTGCGGGACGAGGCGGCGGCGCGGGGCGACGAGCTCTCCTTCGGCCTCTCGGCGTTCGCCATGCCCGCCGGCATCGCCGTGCGTCGGGCGTACGACGACCTGCTCGAGGAGCTGCTCGCCGGCGTGCGCGCCGCCATGCCGCTCGACGCGGTGATCCTGCCGCTGCACGGCGCCATGGTCGCCGACGGCGAGGACGACGCCGAGGGCGACGTGATCGAGCGGGTGCGAACGATCGTCGGCCCGGACGCGGTGATCGGCGTGCACATCGACTTGCACTGCCACCTGACCGAGCGCATGCTTCACAACGCCGACGCGATCGTGATCTACAAGGAGTACCCCCACACCGACATGGCCGACCGGGCGCGCGAGTTGTACCGCATCGTCGCCGACACGGTGGCAGGACGGGTGCATCCGACGATGGCGATGGTCGACTGCCGGATGATGGGGATCTACCCCACCAGCGCCGAGCCGATGCGCTCCTTCGTCGACGCGCTGATCGCGGCCGAAGACGAGCCTGGCGTGCTGTCGCTGTCGCTCGGCCACGGCTTCCCGTGGGGCGACGTACCCGACTCTGGCGCGCAGATGCTGGCGGTCACCGACGGCGACGCCGCGGCCGCGCAGCGCATGGCGACCGCCTGGGCGCGGCGCTTCTACGACCTGCGCCACACGGCGGGCGTGCGTCCGCTGGCGCTCGACGACGCCCTGGACCGGGCGCTCGAGGTCCGTGGCAGCGTGGACGGTCCCGTCGTGGTCGCCGACCAGGCCGACAACGC
>PWQI01000011.1 GCA_003556805.1 Trueperaceae bacterium
AAGCTCGTCGACGTCGGCGCGACGGGAGCGTTGCTGTGGTGCTTCGCGGACTACCATCCGTCGCTGTGGGACCGGCCGCCGTGTGACGAGGCGCGGCACGAGCGCCACTTCGGGCTGGTGCGTCCCGACGGGAGTGTCAAGCCGCACGCCGAGGCGATCCGGCGCTTCGCTCGTACGTCGCCGCGGGTGCTGCGCGAGCCGCGTCACACCGTGGCGCTCGACGTGGGTCGCGACGAGTACTACGCCGCGCCGGCGGAGCACGCACGGCGGCTGTACGCGCGCTACCTGGAACAGCACGGTCTCTGAGGCGTGCGGCGCGCTCGCCGAGCGCGGCGCCGGCAGCTGAGCCTCGTCGGGTAGCCGCCGAACCGTCCGGGTCAGGGCAGGGCGCTGAAGAAGGCCGCGATCGCCGCGGCGGCGCCGGTTGGCCAGCCGTGCGGGTCGTACCGGCCCGACGACCAGGTGGCGCCGTCGTGGGAACACCACACGACCGGGTGCGGCGTGCCTGCGTCGCCGACACGCTCGCAGTGGAGGACAGCGAGGGCTGGCTGGGACACGCTGGCGGCGTGTGCGAGTTGGAGTCCGTTGCCTGCGAGGAACGCGTCGCGAGCATGCTCACCTGCGCTGATCGGCACCAGCTGGTCGTCGGGGTGGTGCAGCAGGAGTGCCGCGGTACGGGCGACGCACGCGTCGCCCTGGAGGCCTCCCGCGACCGTGGCGACGGCGCGCACGAGGTCGGTCGTGTGGCAGGCGAGGTCGTTGGCGAAGGAGGCGCCGAGCGAGTGGCCGACGGCGAAGACGCGGTCGAGGTCGACGCAACGCGTGGCACCGATGGCGTCCACGATCGCGGCGACGAACGCGAAGTCGCGCTGGGCGTCGATCGGGTCGCCGGGGTCGCTCCAGGCGAACGCGCCTGGTCCCGCAGGGAGCGCCTGCGGGTAGACGATCCAGGCGTTGGGCATGGCCTCGTCCACCTCGAAGTAGTCGCGCGCCTGCGCCGCGTCGTTCGTGCGACCGTGGAACGCGATCACGAGGTCGTGAGGGGCGGCACTGAGATCCCGTGGCGGGTCGATGATGAACGTGCGGTCGCGTTCCGATACCACGAGGCGCTCGGGCAGCGGCCATGCGTCCGAGGCGGAGCAACCGGGCGAGTACTGCGCGGTCCGGTCCTGGCCGATGGTGTCGCGTGCACCATGCGCGGCGTGCCGCGGGTCGCTCGTTGGTACGCGTGGTGCGCATGCCGCGAGCAGCAGCGTGCACGCGACCAGCGCAACGCAGGCGCGGGATAGGTGGAGCGGGTCGTGCGTGGGCGGTACGCGCCGTGTCACCACCACAGCCTAGCCGGGCGCGGCCTGCGAGTCGTGCGTGCCCGTGCGAGGCTCGTCCACGGTGGTCGGCGCGCGCGCGGCCTGGTGACGGCGCGTCGCGAGCTCCTCCAAACGCGTCAACCGGAGCGGGAACTCGGCGAGCATGGCTGAAGGGTCGAACGTCTGATCGGTCGTGTTGAGGTGGATGGCGGCCGCCATGAGACGACTCGTGGCTCCGTCGAAGGGCCGCAGCACGATGCTCATGACCCGCATCACCGCAAGCGGCATGTGCGATCGCCTGGCGCTCCGGCCCATCACGCGCTCGAAGGTCTCGGCGACCTCGATGGCGGAGAGGTTCTCGGGACCGCCGACGTCGATGGTGCGTTTGCGCGCCTCTGGGTGGTAGAGGCCGATCATGACGTAGTGCGCGACGTCGTCCACCGACATGAAGTTGATCGGGTTGCGTCCGGGCCCGAAGATCGTGGTCTTCGCGCCGGCGATGATCGGGTCGCCGATCATGCCCGCCCAGGTCTCCATGAAGGCCGGCGGGCGGAGGATGGTGTAGCTCAGCCCGCTGTCTCGGAGGTACGTCTCGACCCGGTGCTTGATCCGGAAGAACTCGATCGGGTGTCGTGGGCCCGCTCCCAGCGCAGAGATGAAGACGAAGTGACTGACCCTGGCCTCGAGGGCGGCGTCGATCAGGTGGCGGTTCCCGGCGTCGTCGACCGAGCGTGGGTCGTTGCCGCGCTTCCCGGTGAGAGCGTGCGCGGATGCGACCACGCGATCGATGCCGGCGCAGGCCCGCCGGAGCGAGCCCGGATCGCGCAGATCGCCGGCGACCACCTCGGCGCCTCGGTCGGCGAGCTTCGCCGCGCTCGCGGGCGTCCTCGTCATGACGCGCACGCGCGTGCCCTCATCGAGCAGTCTCTCCGTGACCGTCGTTCCGAGCTGGCCAGTACCGCCTACGACGAGGATCACGCTGCACCTCCAGCGGCGGCTCGATGCGAGCGAGCCGCCGTGAGCGTAGGGCCTGGGCCGTTGCAGAACCGTTCCCGGCACGTCCACGCTGCCCGAGGCCGGTGGACCCGGATGCGCCTCAGAGCAGCCTCGAGTGGGTGGCCAGGGCGACGGAGCGCTCGAGCGCTGCCGTCGCCGCGCCTGGATCGGGTTCGTTGCGCACGGCGCACTCCAAGGCCTCGGTCAGGGCGTCCGGCAGGCGTTGCTGGTAGGGCTCGAGCAGCGCTGTCGCGTGTACCAGCGCGTCGCTCACGAGATTCTGAGCCACACTCGACGCCAGGAGCGGCAGGCGCGCGCACCATTGGAGTGGGTAGCGTTGCCCCGTCGACCAGCTCTGCAGCGCCGCGCGTCCCTCGCGCACGCAGGCGTCGTGGTCGCGCCGTCGCCACGCCAGCCAGGCGAGGTGACCGTGTGCGGCGCCCACGTACTCGGGCATCGTCAACTCGTGCGCCGCGCTGAGGCTCTCGTAGGCGTAGCGCTCCGTCGTCGCCGCGGCGCCGAGCTTGCGATGGAGGAAGCAGAGGTAGGCGAGGCAGCGGGTTCGGAGCACCGAGTCGCCCGTCGCCACGCTCGTCGCCAGAGCCGCCTCGAGATGCTCCGCAGCCTGTTCCAAGTCGTCGTGCCACAGGTACGCGAACCCGATGCTGAAGCGGGCCGCTGCGATGGTGGTGGTAGAGCCCGACTCCTGCGCCGCTGCGAGCGCCGCTCGGGCGTACGCCAGGCGTTCCGCGGTGACGACGAGGCGCCGTTGCGCGAAGTCCTTGTCGCCCATGTCGCGGAAGTAGAAGCAACGCTGCAGCGCGGTCCCGTGCTGCATCACGGCGTGTTCCAGCGACGCGAGGACGCGTTCGCACTCGCGCCACGCGAGTTGCCAGTAGTACGTGTTGCTGCGCGCCAGCTGCACGTCGATCCACGCCCGCCACCAGGTGGTGTCGGCGTCGGTCTCGGCGTTGCCGAGTGCCGCCTCGGCCGCCGCGTACGCCCGACCGGCCTCGTCGTAGCGGTACTGCGCCATGGAGGTCAAGCCGACCTTGCGCCAGAGCCGTGCTGTGGCGATCGCGTCACCGCTCCGCTGTTCCAGCGCTCTCTCGAAGCGCTCCCGCGCGGCCGCGTGCTGCGCCTTCAGTTCGAGGACGTCGCCGACGCCTTCGTGGAACTCGGCTGCGACCAGGCCCAGCCAACCTTCCAGGACGACGCTGGGCGACAGCGCCTCGATCAGCTCCAGAGCGCGTTCGCACGCGCTCAGCGCTTCTTCGTGGGCGTAGCGGCGCCGCGCCGCGGCGGCCGCCAGTCGGTAGTGCGCGATGGCACGCTCGTGGTCGCCGGCGCGGTCGTAGTGGAAGGCGATCCGCCCGCTCATGTCGTCGCGCTCGCCGACGTCGAGCGCCTCGAGCGCTTCGGCCGTATAGCGGTGGATCAGCCTTCGATGCGTCAGGCTCAGTGCGCCGTACGCCACCTCGCGCAGCTTGTCGTGGCTGAAGTCGTACTGGCCGGCCCCCAGCTCACGCACGATGCGGCGGCGCCAGAGCTCGTCGAGGCTGTGCACGGCTACGTCTTCGTCCTGGCGGCTGACCTGCAACAGGACGTCGAAGTCGAACTCGCGCCCGATGACGGCGGCCATGCCCAGGAGCTCGGAACTCGGGGCGCTCAACCGCTCCAATCGTGAAGCGATCACGGCGCGCAGCCTTCTGGGCAGGGTCGTTGCCGATCGCGTCTCACGAGCGTTGCTCAGGGCGTTCGAGGCGAGTGCACCTTCGCGCACCATCTCGACCACGAACAGGGGGTTGCCTTCCGTCTCGGCGACGAGTGCTGAGAGCGCGCCCGGCTCGGGTTCGTCACGGTGGAGGCTGCGTGCGAGGGTTCGGGTTTCGTCGTCACTCAGTGGCGCGAGCTCGATCCGCGTCAGCAGGCCGTCGCGCTCGAGGTCTAGGAGCAGGTCGCCGAGCCGGGGGTTGGCGTCGAGCTCGTGCGTGCGCGCAGTCGCGACCAGCATGCGCCGGGCTTTGGCGTCGAAACGCAACAGGTAGTGGAGGCAGTCGAGGCTGTCGCCGTCGCACCACTGCACGTCGTCGATGACCGCGACCAGCGGCTGACTCGCGAGTATGGCGTGCGAGAGCGCTTCGAACAGCCGCTGGCGCTGCCACCCCTCGGTCAGTGGCCCAGGATCGCTGGGTTCGCCGTCGACGAGCTCCGGCAGCAGGCGGCTCACATCCCTGCGCCAGCCCGGGGCAAGGCCTGGAAGCGCTTCCCTGACGACCGTGGTGCGCAACAGCGCAACGATGGGCGTGAACGCCAGCGACCGCTCGGCCGCGCGGCAGCGCGTGGTGATCGCAGCGGCATCGCGCCGTGGGAGCGATCGCGCGAACTCTTCGACCAGCCGCGTCTTGCCGATACCGGGGTCGCCCGTCACCAGGACGAGGCCCGTCGGCCCGCCCTGGGTCTCGTCCCAGGCGGCTCGTAGGGTGCCAAGCTCGCGGTTGCGACCGACGAGCGGCGCGCTCGAGATGACGCCTTGACGATGCGCCTTGCGTGTCGCCTCGACCGCGTGCGAAGCGCCGTTGGGCTGGAGCCGCAGCACGTCCTGGTAGAGCGCGACGGTCTCGTCGCTGGGACCGACCTGCAGCTGCTCCTGGAGGACCGAGGCACAGCTGTGGTAGACATGCAACGCCTTCGCGCGCTCACCCGAGCGGGCGTGCAGTCGCATGAGCCGTCGATAGCTGGACTCGACCAAAGGATCGTGCCGCACGAGCCGCTGGGCATAGCCCAGCGCGGCGCGATCGTCTCGCTGCTGCCAGAGCACGTCGACGAGCCGTTCGAGAACGTGTGCACAGCGCTGATGGAGGCGCTCGCGTTCGGCCTCCAGCCAGTCGTCGTACATCTCAGGCAGGAGAT